>JAUZOB010000044.1 GCA_030706665.1 Bacteroidota bacterium | reverse complement strand
TTCAACACATTGTACCGTCTGGGTAAATGGCACTGTAGTACATCGCAACTGGTGCGGTTATACCTCATTTTATATCGATTTAACTTCTCTTGCTAAATATGGAGAGGAACAGAATAACATTGCCATCCGTGTTGATGCGAATGATCTGGAGGGATGGTGGTATGAAGGTGCCGGAATTTACCGTCACACATGGCTTGTAAAACGATCTCCCGTTCATATTGTTACTGATGGTGTTTTTGCCAATCCGGTAAAAACCAGCAATAACAAATGGATTATCCCGGTAGAAGCCACACTTGAAAATTCAGGCAAACAATCAGCCGATGTAACGGTAGCTGTGACGTTATATGATAAGGATGGCAAACAGGTTGTACAAAATAGCACTAAGGCAATTGTAAATAAATTAGACACAACTGTTGCCAAACTGTCATTAATGATTGAAAACCCACAATTATGGAGTGTTGACTACCCCACTCTTTACAAAATAAAAACAGTACTTACTGAAAACGGAGAACCTCGCGACGAAGTCTTAACCAATTGTGGCTTTCGCACACTCAAATTCACTCCCGACTCAGGGTTCTACCTTAACGATAAGCATTTAAAAATTAAAGGGGTCTGCAATCACATCGATCATGCCGGAGTTGGGGTAGCCATCCCGAATTCAATTTGGGATTTCCGACTCCGTAAGCTCAAAGAAATGGGCGTAAATGGGTTTCGTTGTTCGCACAATCCTCCATCTGTTGAATTTCTGGATGCTTGCGATCGTATCGGTATACTGGTAATGGACGAAAATCGCAACTTCAACGTCTCTCCGGAATACAGCAGACAATTGGAATGGATGGTCCGTCGTGACCGCAACCACCCTTCTATTATCTTATGGTCTGTATTTAACGAAGAGCCTATGCAAGGAACCGAATCTGGCTATGAAATGGTACGCAGGATGAGCTCTATCGTAAAAAAACTGGACACGACACGACCCGTAACCGCTGCCATGAACGGAGGTCTTTTCTCCCCTAAAAATGTTTCAGAAGCAGTTGATGTTGTCGGATTCAATTACCAAATTGAAAGTTACGATCGTTTTCATAAAGAACATCCGGAAATGTGCCTCACCAGCTCAGAAGACGTTTCTGGAGTCATGCAACGCGGTCAATATGTTACCGATAAAAGCAAAAATTTATTAGATGCATACGATACGCAATATCCGGACTGGGGCACTTCACACCGCAATGGATGGAAAGCAATCGCAGAACGTCCTTACCTGGCAGGATGCTTTGTATGGACAGGATTCGATTATCATGGAGAACCAACTCCTTTCACATGGCCAACTATCGCTTCAAACTTCGGAGCCATGGATTTATGTGGTTTCCCGAAAACTGCCTTTTACATTCATCAGGCACAATGGATTGAAAACAAACCAGTCTTACATTTGGTTCCACACTGGAACTGGCCTACCGATAGTATCGGGAAAAATATAAAGGTCATGATCCTTTCCAATGCAGATAAAGTGAAACTCTTCCTTAACGGAAAACTTCTCTTTGAAAAGCAAGTGGATAAATATGATATGCTTACAGAGAATGTACCTTATCAACCCGGCAAATTAGAAGCTATCGGTTACAAAGGAGGGAAAGAAGTCTCACGTTTTAAGGTAGAAACTACTGGTGAACCGGTTCGTTTGCAACTTATCCCCGATCGGAAATCAATTGTCAATGATGGTGGTGATGCTGTTCCGATCACCGTACAAACACTTGATTCAAAAGGACGAGTAGTTCCAACATCAAACATCCCTGTGGAATTTGAAATAAGCGGTCCGGGAACAATTATCGGATTAGGGAATGGTGACCCAAATTCACATGAAATGGAAAAAGGCAACAAACGTAGTCTTTTTAACGGACTGGCACAGGTCATTCTGCAAAGCAAAGCCGGAGAAGCCGGAACATTGACTTTAAAAGCCACTGCATCAGGATTAAAACCTGCGACCATCGCTATTACAGTGAAGGATACAACTCAGATTCCTTCTGTTCCAGTATTGACTCAAGTATTGGGACTTGAATCATGGAGAATCTCTCCATTTTTTACTACTCGGCCCAATCCAAATCAGGAAATAGCAGCAAATGATCAGAATAGCTGGGCTCCTTTAAAACCGGGACAGCTACAGGTTTATACTGATGGCAATTTTGCAGTGTACCGTACAACTTTTCAACCCTATGAAAAGCACCAAAAGGAAGGAGCAAAAATTATCCTGAAAGATATAACCGGGAAAGCTGAAGTATGGATTGACAAAAAACAAGTTGCAGTAAAATCAACCCCTGAAAAAGGGGATATGACCGTTACTATCCCTCCCGCTGAAGGAGATCGGGAATTAAATGTTCTTATCGAAACACAACAAGGACAAAAAGCAGGGTTAGGTGGAGTTGTAAACGTAATTGATTTATAATTGCGAACCTACAACTATCCAATTTATCAGAAAGTGCCATTCCCGAAGGATGCACATCTTCCGGAGAACCGCATATTTGAAATCACTCTTCTTTAGAGATGAGTACGAATAAAAAAGCAAGAAAGAGGGTATCCGTCATTGTTAGGATACCCTCTTTTACTTTCTATAATCCACTCACTATTGTCCGGTAAGAATTTCTTTGATTTTATAAAACCCGGCAATGACTACTCATTGGTCAATAATTAGTCACGATGAAACTTGGCTTAAGTTTATTTTATTATTCTCCCATAATATTGCACTCATACTGCTTGTTTTATCAACCCATGCAATTGTGGAATTCAGGAAACCAGACAGTTACTAAAATTAGACTAAGCTGCGTCGTAGCAATATTATTACATTTCGCTTTTCCCCGGACACTAGAGTAATCCAATATTTATTTATAATCCGAGAAACGTTTTAGCAGCACGATTCCGATTATCCGCATGTTTCTCTAATTCAGAAAGGGATTTCTCAAAACTGTCAGACGAAAAAAGTAATGAATATCCTTTCTTCTCACCGTTTTCTCCCACTACATACGGAGAAATCAAATTGTGATAATATCTGAACTTCTCTTTAATCCGGGTTGGTTCAAATGCGCCCGAAATAAGCGATTTGATTCCCGCTTTATAATAAGCCGCATATTCTGGCTGATCCATCAAAAAACGGATTAACGGCCAATTTGAAGAGACCTCTTTCAAAGAAAGCGACATTCCTCTACCCTTACTACCCATGGCCTCATTGTTATCCCACGGGATCCATTCGAATTTATTCGTTGCAGGATTGTTGTATATATAGTAATTATGAGCCATCTGACCATAAGTATCCCAATTTTGAATCGTATTATTTACTGCCAGCCAGTTCATAAATTCAGATACATCAAAAACAGTTTCCAACTCTTTCTTCCACTTCTCAGGATCTGAAAGTCTGGTCTTTGAATTTAGGATAGAGAATAATTTCTTAACATCCTTCCAGTCCGCTTCCTTTTTATTGGTCTTTTTCTCAAAAGATTTGGAATCAAATACTCCGGTGAATCCTGCAGAAGGACCTTCCGGCTTATAACAATTACCGCTTGCGTCACCAAACTGATCTTTAAGCATCGTGTCCTCAACAATTTCTACGGCTGTATACAATCCGAAATATACAGGTCCCTCGCCATAATCCAAGTATACCCTGTAGAATGCAGTATGCGGAGCTTTTATGCCGGCTTCCCGAAAAATATCATGACTAATTTTCTCTCTTAGCAATGAATTGTCATTGGTATTGTTTGAAAATGAAAGTTTATTAAATCCATAGAAATGATAACTCTTCTTGTTCGAAGCCGAATCTTTATACTTATCAAACTCCAAACGGAACGGTAGTTTTTTAATTCCCCTCATCCAGGACATCATCAAACTCGAATTGCCTTTGAACCGAAATCCTACAGAATTCCATTGTTTCCCCTCGAAAGAGAGAGTACAGGGTACATAGGCAGGAGTAAAATTATTATTCGGATGAGGCATCATACCTCCCATCGGAGGAAATTTACCGCGGTGTAATGAGTCAGGCATCATACCACCCATAGCTGGAAAGTTACCGCGGTGTAACGAATCAGATTTCACACCATTCATAGATGAGAATTCCCCCTGATGTAAAGAGTCAGGCATCATGCCATCCATTGGAGGAAAATTCCCTTGTCTTAAAGAATCCGGCATTCCACCTTCAAACGGTGGAGGTCCCATACGTTCCGGGTCGCCACCTTCCATTGGAGGCATAGGGAAACGTCCTTCTCCTGTTGAGTCTGCCTCTCCCATTTTTCCATGAGGAGGTGACATGAATCTTCGTGAAGAATCTTTCCCGGCCACACCGAAATTCTTCTCCATCTCTGCTGTCATCTTTTTCCAATCAGAAGCTTTTATAACCAAATCAATCCGATTGACTTTATCTGATGGAAATACCTTACTATAATCCGGGTGATCCTTTTTTAATTTAGTATCTGATTTAGGCAAAGAAGACTTCACACCTCTCGAACTCGTTGCACTTCCATTATAACAGAAAATCAAAAACAATCCTGCAACTAAAAGGCTGAAACTATATTTATAAATTCTTGTATTCATTTGACTCATTTAATTACAATTGTGATTTCTATTCCAAATTTGAGATTTGGTCACATTGATCCGGAGAAACATTTGACACCCCGTTGTAATAATAGATAATAACCTCGGCTGTATCGCGCAGAAAATTTATATTTCCAACCTCTGCCCGATGGATATCAAGCCCTGTACGCTCCTTTAAATCAGCAAGCAATGCCTCGTAATTCTCCGTTTTAATCAGCTCAATCTTTTCATAAATGATCAGTTTGCTTGACTCATGTTTAATAAGCCATACCCTTTCCATTGCCCAGATTATGCCGAGGACAATCAAATCACAAAATAAAAGTTCGATAATACTCACTCTATTCCCCGAAAGTGCGTTCATTACGGTCACCCCAATTACGACAAATAAATAGGTCATTTCGCGTATCGGGATCGAAATCGTACGATACCGGATTATACCGAATATTGCAAATAACCCGAGAGCAAAGCCGATTCCAAGATTGACCGTTGCAAGCATATAACAGAGTAGAAAAACAATCGTGCTTATAAGAATAAACGTAAAAAGATAATCTTTGCGTCGTGTCGTATTGTAATACAAAACTCTGACGATAACAGCTATTACCAGAATATTCAGAGCAAATCGAACAAGCAGATCTGCAATACTAAAAAAAGTGCCAATCTGCACATTAAATAACCCAAGAGCAGGATTACTCATATCCGAAGAATTCGACATCATTTGTGCAGTATTTAGTCCATTCATAATGATTTTAATTTTATTGATTCATTAATTCGATCTTCATAAAAACCGGTTTAATCCGATTCGCTTTAATATTCGGATAAACAGAGGCAACTCCCATGCAATACTTACTTACGCCAATAGGTGTGATATCAAGTTCATTAAGAATTTTCATGATAGGAGTATCCGGAGAGCTCACATTCTGTTTTACCTCCAGGATTGCAAAAGGAGGCAATGACATATATTGATCATCTCCTTTCGAAAATCCAAGGTCGAAATCAATTGTAATCCGTTCCTGATCACTGACCAGTGTTATTCGGTTAAATTGGTTCCACAACGTAAGCCTCAGCTCTTCAGCTTTAAAAGGTGAATACTCTGCCAAAAATTCTTTTTCTGATTCGTTTAATGAATCGCCATCCATAACTCTGGGGATACGTGATTTAATTGTCCGGTTCTTATTATTCTTGAATTTCACTTCCAGAAATGTCGTACCAGTCTCAATATAGATTCGTTCCCTTATTTTATGGCGATTCAATTTCCCGTTCTGATGAGCAAAATACATTGCAAATGAATCCGTATCGAAGTATTTTGTCATATATTTCAGAACACGCTTCCCGTTTATCGCCAAAACACGATAGAATCCTTCTGTCATCTCGAACAAAGTGGCCAACTCCGAAAGAGAACAAATGAACTTCGTGTCTACCCGGTCCATTAACCTGACAGCATCCATTTCTTCCAACGAAACAGACTCTAACTCTTCATTGATATATCTGATAAAATGCATTTTCCTTGAATAATCATTCAGAACAAAAATACCATTTCCAGAATCAACCCTGAAACCAAATCGATAATTTGCAGTATTTTTAGGATAGAAAAAAAGATTCTGTCGACAACTGATTCTTTGCTATCGACTATTTGAATTTGAGTTCAAACATTGAGGATTGAAATAGCCAATCATAATTGACTATGATTTTCTCGAAAATCACAATATATTCGTTACACTTATGGCAATAATGATCTTCTCCTTTTTCAAAAAAACAGCATATCTCTTTTAATATATTTTCACCTGTTTATCAATTTCATCCATTCATCGGCTGACTTAACAAGCAAAATTGATTTATTTGAGGATGCTATGCCAATATTATATCCGTAATTAATTTGAATGACTATCGACCCCACATAACTGATTCCATACGACTTATTAATAATTGATCTTACGACATTCTTGACCATAGGCGAATTTTCAGAATCAGAAGCTACCCTTTCATAAATCAAAGGTTGATTAACATTAATCTTACAAATAAGACTCTCCTTCTTATTAGCTAAAACATCAAAGAGACTTGATTTACGTTCAATGCTGAAATTACTGATATCATCATTTTTCTTTAATTCAGAATAAACATCTCTCAAATTACTAACTCTTGAATAATTATCATTCCTTATCTCAAAATAGAACTGAAATAAGAATACCGCTACTATTATCGCTCCATATGTATAATACACATATTTCTTTACAGAAGCTCTCTCAACTTGCACTTCTTCTTTATAATCAGACACCACAAATGTCCCCAAAAGAATATCGTGAAATGATTGTCGGTTAGAAGCATTTAGAATATAAAAAATAATTATCCCATACAATACAAATAATAAAATTTCTTCTTTAATTATTTGTAAGAATGGCCATTCCAGTGCATAAGGAATTTCATATCCAATTAAATAATTAGGCACAATGATTATTAAAGCCCTAAGAAATGATTTTTCAAATGAAATCAAGTTATCATTTTTATCTACGACCTTTAACTTCATAATTGCCTTTCCCAATGTTTTACCTCCACCAATTCCCGAATTCAAAAATGAGAAATAAAGCATACTAATTATGATTCCTATAAAAACTCCCTCATTCCCCAAAAGGATGAAATATGGTTTAAATATTAATCCCAGAATATATCCAATGATTCCCAGGAAAATAAAATCAATCGCCGAGGCAACTATCCTTTGCCAAAATCCAGCTATCTTATAACAACTCATATTCTTCATTTTGATTATATTACAACCATATTTTTCGCTTTACAAAGAGCAAAAACAGGCAGTACTCAACAGAAAATAGAAAGCTTATTAAACTCATATTCAACTTAAACCCAATCTAATCATCAATATCATCACATCGGTTTAGCGAATATTGTTATTGTAAATTTAAATATTACGGTGTAAACAAACAACACTTTTGATAGTTTTATGTTTATTCTGTATTCAAAATCCATGATTGCCCCACTTGCCTCTTTCATTACGTAGTCAGACTGGTAAAAAAGAAAAAAACAAATAGTTATGAAGTTTAGATCTTTTTATAATACCTTGATAATATTTCAAATTTACTCTACAGAATAAGACCGAAGAGCTAATTATTTAGATTATATTTATGATACAAATAACTCAAGCCTAAAAAGTTCAAAAAATGGGACACCTGCTAATTTTGATTTCGGGATATAAAATATGGAATGATTCATAAAGAGAAAGCTATATAACGTAGAGAAATCAAGCCTAATAGAGCTGAACAGAATGTTAGAGATGCTATGAAAAAGAAAAATGAGAAGCAGCAATGATTAAACAATATATCTTATTAATCGTTTTGCTTTTTTGTCTTGAAAATTCATATTCACAAACAAAAAAGCACAATATTCAGAAAAAAAGAATCCTTTTGAAATGGTACATGTTAATGATAGTGTAAGAAGTAAACTATATCGTTTCATTTCAAGGGATGAAGGAACAGATATTTGGAATGGCGCAGGTCTATATATATTTCATCTTTTAGGAGAAGATGAAGCTAATGATTATCGATTTGTGGAAGGCATATACAGGTTTAGACTGATGGGGCCACATTTCCCTCCTTATTATTTTATCTATACCCAAAAGGATGGCATACAGATAATAGAAAATTATACAGTAGAAGGTATGTTTACTCAATTAATAGAATGTTTTAAGAGAAATGAAGAAAGTTTTAATGAACGCAAAAAAATAGCTTATATTAAAATAATTATAGATGAACTGGAACACCGTAATGATGTATATGAACATTCTGAAAATCTTCAAAAGAGATAGCATAAAATAAAGAGTAAGCGCTCCTTTAGATCTGCCTACCCAAAAACTTAAATGGAAAAAGCAGGTCATAAATATATTGGAGGAACAGATACCAATAAGCCATTAAAAGGAATGATTACTTGAATCAAAAATGGAAACAATTCAAAACATGAAGAACCTATGAGAATTTTGATTGTATATACTTTTTTTCTTTTATTCTCAACTTGTACAGCCCAATCAAAACCGATTGATATAAAAGCATATAATTCAAGCTATTATCTCAACAAGAAGGTAATTCATTGTATGAATATAAAAATCCACAACAATATCAATGAACCTATTTGGTTTTGGGTCCAACAGAATGATATAATTTCTAAAGATGATTTCACTAAAGTCAAAGAATTCTTCTATAGAAGAATTGGAAAAAACACTGCAAGCTTATATGAGATTGGTATGGATTTTAACATAGAAGAATATTCACCAGCAATTTTCAATTCCTTTTTAAAGGTCCTTTCACCTGATGCAAATTTTACAATCCAGATTATATCAAAGGAAAAGTTTTCTACTTATACTGAACAAAAAATACAGAATTACTTAGATGCTCATATTGTTTCAATTACGAAGAAACAGATTTTGCAAAATATCCCATCTTTAGAAACTTGTAACAATGTTATCTTTTATAAAGATGATTTTATTGTAATTGATCTTAAATCACTTAAATCTATATTAAAATGATCTTACACTAAGGAAATGAAGCTTCAAATGCCACCTTGTTCACTATAAAAACTTAGATCATTTTGCTCATTCCTAAGCATAAACAAAAACGCAAAGTCAATTTTGTACTACCGTTCCTCTACCCTCCCTCTACCCTCCCTTTACCCTTCGATTACCTCAGGGGTAGAGAAACGGTAGAATAACCCTTGTTCTGCCGTAAAGGCGTTGCTCTTTTATATTGGTGAGCCTCTGATTCATATTTTATGTTAGAATGAAAATAAAAATGGAGTTGTACCCTCTATTTCAACATAAAGGGTACAGCTCCATCTCTTCTAATCTAAAAAATATCGGATGTTTATATCATCCTAGCATTGTTATTTGGTCAAATAATCTGATGCATAGACAAAAACACCTGCAGTCCATCCCATCATGGTTGGCAATCCGTATTCATTATGGGTATTTGTAGTTCCATCAACCACATTGTATTTTTCCCACAAATTTTTAGTTTTAATATAATTGGCAGATACCATATCAGAATATTTCATAGCAATTCGTCTGGCATCGGTTTTATAGCCATATCGGTTTAGTCCTTTAATGGCTAAAAATTGCAAATTTGCCCATCCATTCGGGTAATCCCATTGATAAGCATATTTCCTTTCCCCCTTTTCACATGCGGCAACACCATGTGGCAGCTCCAACCGTGATAATTGTTTCTGCATTTCAAAAGCATCTTTTTTGTCTGCTACCCCTGTCCATAAAACATTGAAGTTTGCAGCAGACAAAACATCAGACAGTTTATTATTCACAAAATCATAGTCATAAAACAAATGATCCTTTTTATTCTGGCAATATTGATGCATCAGCATCTTTCTTTTATCTGCAGCCTTTTTCCACTTTAATCCATCAGACAATCCCAATTCAGCATTGAAGTATGCGAAATTCATTTCATACATATACAGATTGCTATTCAGATCAACCGGGCAGAAATCGAGACATCTCGAATCAAATCGGGGTGAAAAATCCCATCCCGATTCTGCTTCTGCAAGGAAATGGCTACCGATTCTGAATTTATCTGTCTCAGTATGATTCTGACTCTCCTTTCTAAAATTTTCGCCCAATCTTTGTTCAACTGCGTCATAAAGTCCTCTCTTGGCGGCATCATCATTCTGAGAAGCATAGCGATTCAGTCCGACCGGAGTAATTCGGTTTGTCATCCAAAACTGATATTCTTTTTCCACTACAGGCAATGCTTTTTTGAGCCATTCTTTATCATGGGTATGCTCATAAACATCGCGCACCATCATGCTTAAGTAAGGAGGTTGTGACCTTGAAAGAAAAACTGTCCGGCTTCCATTGGGCATAAACCCATAGCGTTGTACTAAGTATAGAATATCCTCCGTATTATTTTTTGCCTGCTCAACCTTCCCGTCTATAATCAGACCTACATTGGTGAAGTAGGTATCCCAATAATACATCTCCTGAAACGCTCCGGTAATAGAAGGAATGCTATAAGGTTTTGGCAAACCGATCAATCCGTCAGTATCATTAGGGTTAAATCGGATTGCATTTTCCCAATTCGACTGAATAAAGGTACGGGTTGCCTGAATATTCATTGAGTTTTGTACCCGGGGAGAACACGAGGCAACAATCAAAGACAACACGACAAGTGCGCCGAGTGCCCCACTTTTAATAGATCTTTTTTCCATTCTATTTTGCTTTATAAGATTCTAAAACAGGATATCAAATCGTTTATTAATTTTGTTTTTAATTAGGCAGTATAAAAGTGCGGTGAGATTTAATAACAATCAATTTACAAAATGCGCATTTATTTACATAGAATGACATTATTAAGTTCTTCAATCTATCAGAAGAAAGATTGAAATGTCTTAATCCTATAAAGAGTCGGATAGAATTTGAAAAATAAAATTGGCTATAGCTGAACCAACACTCAATCTTTGTTCAAATTTAGCTTTGATATATCCTAACATTAGCATTGTTCCGGTACTTGAAGGTACGGAAAGTTCAGGACTATATTATTTCCCGATTAAATCACATTCAAACACTTAACTGAGTTTTGATAGAATCCCGGATATGCGAAAGTGGAAGTGAGTTCTAATAAACGCATAGCGCATGAATAATGAATTAATTGATAATATGTCATTTGTCAACTAATTTTGTTTCAGAACATTGAATAAAGAAATCCGAAGGCAACTGAGTGAGTTTTAATATCTCTTTGTTTTTGTACTTCAACAAGGGATCTGCCTCTTCATTCTTATTATCACTACATTCATTTAAGACTTTTAGCTCAGTACGTCTGTTTGCCTGATATTCTGCTTCCGAACAAAGAACACCATCTTTGCTGCGATTCACAGGACAGGTTTCCCCATAACCTTTGGCTTCTATCCGGCTTTTCGAGATTCCATGGTCAACAATGTATTTTACAGCTGCGTCTGCCCGATGCTGTGATAAAACCATGTTATAGGGTGAAGTTCCCCGACAGTCGGTATGAGATCCCAGCTCAACGCGTATCTGTGGATATTCTTTCAAAAAAGCAATCGTTTTATTCAACTCAGATGCAGCATCCGGGCGAATATTCCATTTATTAAAATCATAGTAGATCTTTTCCACCTTAAAAGTTTCACCCTGATCCAATTTATTTAGATAGAGGACTCTTCCAAGTTCGAATTTATTATCAGGAAGAGAATCATTTACCACACACGACAAACAATCATTTGTATACCGATAACTCATTGCTTTAACCACATACCGAACCTTTAAATCGATTATTGTTGAAAAATATCCTTCTTGGTTTGTTTTTAGTACCTCAATTTTGGAAGTAGCTGTATTCCAAACAAAGACAGTCGCATCAGCTATTGGCTGCGAAGTCTTTTCATCTTTGACATATCCGTAGGTAAAAGTTGTCTTTGGATCAGCTTTAATTAGAATTGGTTTCTCTTCGATATTGAAATAATAGAGATCATCTTTGCCAACTCCGCCTGTTCGGTTTGAACTAAAGATTCCCGAATTTTCCTTTTCGCTCATGAGAATCCCAAAATCGTCAGCTGAGGAATTAATGGGAGCTTTCATATTTTCTACCTGTTGCCATCTTCCATTTCGAAATACCGTTCTGAAAATATCTAATCCGCCCAATCCGGGATGGCCGGTTGATGAAAAATACAAAATCGTATCATTCAACAGATACGGAAACATTTCATTGCCTTTTGTATTTATCTCTGCACCTAAATTTTCAGGTCGGCTCCATCTCCCATCTTTCATATGACAAACATATAAATCAGTTCCCCCCAGACCTCCTGGCATATCCGAAACAAAGAGAATTGTTTTTCCGTCACCAGAGAGTGTAGGATGCCCAACAGAGTAGCTCTCATTATTATAAGGGAATGGAATTTCATTAATCCAGTTCCCATCCGCATAATCTGCCTGAAAGATTTTTAACTTACTTGTACGAAACCGATTCGACTCAACATTCCCTTCTGTTCTGGTCGTTCGGGTATAATAAATTCTATTAAAATCGCGTGTAAAACAAGCAGGACCAACATGATATTTTTTATTTGTCGAGATAAAAGAATGAACCGCATTCTGTACTGAATCATTCTTTCCCTTCTGCACCATTAATAAATCAAGATAACCCGCTCCGGTCCATCCATATTGCCAACTTTTCCGAATCTTATTTCTCTCTGAAACAAATACGATTCCATCACGATACTTTACAGGAGAGAAATCAGAATAGGGAGAGTTAAGCTTTAAAGCATTCTCAATCTTGCATCGCTTATTGTTATTCAACAAGCTGTTTAAAACATTCTCATCAAACAAAATCGTACTCACTATCAAATCATTAGGCCTCAATTGACCATATTTCACAAACTGCTGATTTGCTTCATGATACTTGCCACTTGATTGCAAAACCTGCCCATAATATAAATAATTAACAGGATCAACACCCGGTAATGTAACCGCTAAACGATACCACTTTTCTGCTAAAGTATATTGTGAATTCACTCGGTAGCAATTTGCAAGTTTAAGGATTGCCTGATTTTTCTGCTTTGAATTACGCTGTATTACTTTAATATAACAGGGAATCGCCTTCGAATATTCAAAACGTTCATATAATCTGTCAGCTTTCCTCATCTGACCCAATACCGAATCATTTAAGTTGAACCCAAACATGAAGATTAAAATCAACACTTTTGCTTTCATAACACTTTGATTTACTATAATTAAAAATAACGAGGGGTCAGCATTCTCTTTTTAAACAAATCGAAATCAAAACCCAACATTATTTCATGCGAACCTTTTGTATAGGGTCTTATCTTACCCAAATAAGTATCATACGAGTAGCCGAGTCTCATATTCTTTGTAATCGGGAACTCGGTAATAAAAACCAAAGCATCCTGTCCGGTTCGAAATGAAGAACCCAACCATAATGCATTCAATAAAAGAACACTTGCATTAAAATCAGCACTAACCGGAGCATCGCTTACATATTTGACTAACACGGAAGGTTTTAGCACCAGATTCTTATTCAACTCAATTGCAGCGCCTGCAGTAAAGAAGTAGTGTCTCATTAACTTTGCATAGGTAGTTGTTCCATTGTCATAATAAGCAATGCCATAATCAGATTCAAATAAATGCCGTGCCGAAGCTCCTATATAGAAATGATCGGTATAATAATATGTTCCGATATTAAAGTCAGGCTTGAGCGTATTGGCGGGCAACGATGTGTAAAGAATATCACTTTGATCTTCGGGTCGGATCTTATTCCAGTCAATATTGATTTGATTTAACCCGGCTTGTAATCCGAAACACAATTTTCCCTTATAAAGTCGGACCCGATATGTATAATTTGCCATGAGATTAAAATCGGTTGTCGGTCCAATTTTATCACTGGCAATCACAAGCCCTAACGATACATTATCGTTCTGCAACGGACTATGCGCACTAAACGTGAATGTTTGCGGAGAACCTTCGATGCCGACCCATTGATAACGGTTAATCAATGTCATGCTTAAAACTTCGCGGCTTCCTGAATACGCAGGATTAATAATCAACTGATTAAACATATATTGACTATATAATGCATCTCTTTGCCCAAAGCTTTGTCCAAACGTTATTGTCAGGAATATAAGTACGATCCATTGCTTCATTTTACTGTGCATTTAATGAATTGTAGTAATTATTCTTTCATACAATGAAATACCTTCCGGATTATCGGTTACCCTGAAGTAAAATCCAACCGGTATACTTCTTTTGTATTCCATATATTTCAACGATGTAGTAATAAGTACCATCGGGAAGTTTTTGATTGTTCTTATTCGTTCCATCCCAAACAACAGTTTTGTTGTTATACTGACGGAAACGTCGGACTTCTTCCCCCCAACGGTTCACAATGACTACTTCATTATCCCGACACCTCTCGATTCCTCTAATCCGCCATACATCGTTGCGGCCATCGCCATTGGGTGTAAGGAGATTGTAGAATTCAAGTCCGGTAGTTGTAGGCACAACGATCTGTTTTTCAATACTACACCCCAGTTGGTCTTTCACAGAAATCATATAAGAGCCTGGTTTGAGTTTGAATTTATTAATCGATTCGAATGTTAGATTATCAGTACTATATTGCAAGTTCCCGGTTCCTCCGGTTGCCATGAGTATAACATTCGCATCCTGCCCGCAACACATCGTATCGATAGTAACGTCAAGACCTATTTTCGGAGGTTCTGACAGGAATACATCTTTCTGTACTTTACACCCGACTCCGTCGCTCACCAAGACTGTATAATTGCCTGCGGAAAGCGAGTTAAACTGATTCGTATTGGAATAATTCATACCTCCGTCAATACTGTAACGAATCGGGGTTTCGCCACCGGTTATATTAACATTCAAGGTTCCGTTACCAGTTCCAAAACATGTCGGGATACTCTGTGTGACCGATGATATTTCAAGACTACAGGCCTTGATCGTTATTGAAACAATACCGGTTGCTGCATCTCCATTGCTGTCAGTAATTGTATAAGTAAAGCTGTCGGCACCGACATATTGCGTTTGAGGAGTATAAGTGAAGTTCCCGTCCGATTGTACCTCTGCTTTGCCATGTTGGGCATTTGCTACTAAGATCCAAACATTTCCTCCGTCAGTACTTGAGATATCATCGAGTGATAAATTCCCATTCAATGGTACTCCTTCATATGTGGATAACTGATGCGTTGCCGGTTTGGGAACGTCATTCGCTTTTATAACATGAATAAATACAGTTGCATTTGAAACATCGCCATCCGCATCGGTAAGAGAATAGCTAAAGCTGTCATTC
>JAUZOB010000439.1 GCA_030706665.1 Bacteroidota bacterium | reverse complement strand
TTTGCAAATTAGAAAGGATTAATTTCTCAGATAAATTCGATTTATATACTCGGATTTCTGTCTCTATTCCCCAATTCCATTCCATTTCACCAATAGCGTTTAATTTCATCTCATTTTCGAGGCATCAATCAGTGAAAGATTCATAAATTTCAGCGTAAGATTCATATTTGTTACTCTTTAATCTTACCAATTCACCTGCCTTTTTCGCCATTTCATGTCGTTTCACACACAAATTACCCATTTTCAATAAACTACTTCCATTTTTTTGTAACAAATTTTCTTTCCGGTTGTCATATGTAAGTCAGCTGATTATTTAGGAGAGAAGCTGTAACCTTTTCTACCCGAAAACCTACTAATTAATTGTTTAATGGTTGTTTTTGCTTACCGATTAAGATCATGCAAGGCGAAACACTAAAGAGGGGAAATGTACTTGTAAACAAAAAGGAAGAGATGGCTATGATTGATTTAAAAAATATTCATAAATCCTATTACAACGGGAAAAATGGATTACACGTTTTAAAAGGGATTGATTTAAATATTGAAGCCGGGGAATTTGTTTCGATTATGGGGTCCTCCGGATCCGGCAAATCAACCTTGCTGAATGTTCTTGGAATTCTTGACAACTACGATGATGGAGCCTATAATCTGGATGGTAAACTTATCAGTAAGATGTCAGAAAAGAAAGCAGCACTGGTGAGGAATGAGATGGTTGGATTCATCTTTCAGTCATTCAATCTGATTTCCTTTAAAAATGCAATGGAGAACGTTGCCCTTCCGTTATACTACAAAGGGGTAAAGCGAAAGAAAAGGAATGCAATAGCCATGGAATATCTGGATCGTCTGGGGTTGAAAGACTGGGCTTACCATATGCCCAATGAACTTTCAGGCGGACAAAAACAAAGAATTGCCATAGCAAGGGCTATTGTCTCAAAACCCAGGGTCATTCTGGCCGACGAACCGACAGGTGCACTTGACACCGAAACATCCTATGAAGTAATGAATCTGTTGCAGGAAATTAACAACGAGGGGATCACCGTGCTCATCGTCACGCACGAACATGACATTGCCGCACTGACTAATCGCATCATTCACTTGAAAGACGGGGTAATATTTTCGGATCTCAAGAACGGTGAACTAAAAGATTTTAAAGAACAATTGTTAGCTGAACAATTTGCACACCACTAATTAAATACCGACTATGTTCGATATAGATAAATGGATGGAGATCTTCAGTACCATCCGCAAAAACAAACTTCGTACTTTCCTTACCGGATTTAGTGTCGCTTGGGGGATCTTCATCCTGATGATTCTTCTGGGGTCAGGCAATGGGCTGCAAAACGGAGTACGATCAAACTTTAAAGGGAGTGCGATCAACGCATTGTGGGTCTGGAGCGGACAAACCAGTATACCGTATAAAGGATTAAACACAGGAAGGAAGGTTACATTCACAGACGAAGACAACGATGTTGTTAAAAATGTCAAGGGAATTGATCAAATTTCAAGCAGGTATATGCTGGGAAATTGCAATCTGAATTTTGAAAGCGAAAGAGGGTCATATTCGGTAGAAGGTTGTCAACCTCCCTTTCAGATTGCAGAACAACTTCAGATTGTGGAGGGCCGGTTCATCAATGAATTAGACCTTCAAATGAATCGAAAAGTTATTGTTATCAGCTTAGACATCCGTGATGCATTATTCAAAGGGAAAAATGCGGTAGGCAATTTTGTCAGAGTCAGCAACATCCCTTTCCTTGTGGTGGGTGTCAGCCGGAAAGCCAATGCATTCCCGGACAGAAGAGGAATTATTCCAATTACAACAGCCCGACGCGTATTTAACGGTGCCAACCGTATCAGTGAATATGCCACGACTACCGAGATGGTCGATGAAGCACAAAGTAAAGGGATTGAAGAAAACATTCGAAAAGCGATTGGGAATAAACACAGTTTTGATCCTTCCGACAAAAGCGCATTGGGATCCTATAACACCCTTACCGAATATCTGCGCACTATGAAAATATTCTTCGCGATTAAACTGTTTGTAGGAATTATCGGGATTTTAACATTATTTGCCGGGATTATAGGGGTAAGCAACATCATGCTCATCGTAGTTAAAGAGAGGACTAAAGAGATTGGT
>JAUZOB010000438.1 GCA_030706665.1 Bacteroidota bacterium | reverse complement strand
CATCCTGTATTCTTCGCAATGATTTTTCAGGTTGATTGAAATGAGACATTTCTTCTACAGGAAGGAGGGTCGGATTTGCCCCTGAAACACCGCACATGATCTTCCCTTTGGCTCCGACTATTATAAGACCGCCATTCGGGTCTTGTCCCAAATCAATACCTGGTGCAAGTTCTTGAGGGCGCTCCGGTAAAAGACCTCCGTCATACCAATGCACTTTTACTTCAGGCATTGCAACTTTCGGCAGGTTGTCACGCGACGGAAACCACCATGTAATTTTTTGTGCAGAAGGAAGACTTTCTATGGTCATTGGGGTAGAACTGGCTTCTACTGCAACCGGATTTTTAAGTTTTAACGCTTTAAATACAGGGTCAAGAATATGACACCCCATGTCGCCTAACGCACCGTTTCCAAAATCCCACCAAGCTCTCCAGTTCCATGGAGTATATATCGGATTGTATTCCCGATAAGAAGCTGGTCCGATAAATAAATCCCAATTCAGGCTTTTGGGAGCACTTTTAGAGTTGCGGGGACGTTCAAGACCTTGTGGCCACAAGGGACGATTGGTCCATGCATGGACTTCGGTCACTTCACCAATGGCTCCCGCCCATATCCATTCGCAAATTTGATTAACACCTTCACCTGAACTCCCCTGATTTCCCATCTGGGTAACGACAGAATATTGACGTGCTGTTTCTGTAAGAATTCGGGCTTCATAGACTGAATGAGTCAGAGGCATCTGAAGGAAGATATGTTTATTCATTTGGATCGCTTTCATCGCAGCGACTGCATGAGTGTGATCCGGAGTGGCAATTACCACAGCATCAATGTTTTTCTGCTTTTCGAGCATCGTGCGGAAGTCCATATACTTAGCCGCATTGGGAAATTTCTTGAATGCCGGAGATGCATATTCCCAATCGACATCGCATAACGCAACGATATTCTCCGATTCCATATATCGCAGATTTGTTAATCCGACTCCGCCAACTCCTATTCCGGCAATATTGAGTTTATCACTTGGAGGAGTATGGCCCAATCCTGCAATTGTCCGACTGGGGAGAATTGTAAATGCAGCTGCAGCGGTTGCTGTAGTTCCCAAAAATTTTCTCCTGGATATCATAAATGTTTTTGAATCTTTCATGATTAACCCGTTTTCGACCTTTTAAAACGTGAACGTAAATTGAGAATAATCAAAATAAGGTATAAAAACGTTTGCTTTTACCTTTACGATTAAAAAAACGATCAATGGTTACAATTATTATAAGTTTTGAATAGAGAAAATGACAACCTGATCAAAATTGCCCGGGAGCAGTTTCTGTTTCAAGAGTGGGCCTTTCTTTCTTGATGAAATTGTTGAATTGATAAGTTAAACTAATAGAAAAGACTCTTGGATCGGAAACAGACCTCATTCGAAAGTAAAGATTTCCTGTCTGTGTGTAAAAATCGCTGTTGTTACTCCCAAAAAGGTTTTGCATTCTTACTGACAGATTAAGACTTTTATTCAGGAAACTTCTGTTAACTGTGATATTGGTTGATGATACTTCTTTGCTCTTTCCCTGGGGAGTGGCCATGGGAGAATAATAGAAGTAATTAACCAGTAGATCACATGTCTTTGTAATCTGCAGATCGATCTGTTGCGTAAATGTAGAATTGGTACTATGCTGATTGATCTTTTGTGTATTTAAAACCCCTTCGATCCCATAACGTGAAATACTACAAGAAGATAATGCTTTTATAAATTTGAATAGTTTAAAATCCAGACTCATTTCAATTCCGGCATTCGTACTGTGATTGAAATTTTCGAAACGGGTAATGATACTGGTATTCTCAGACGGAATCTGAACTCTGAGCATCGCATCTTTTACTTTTTGATAAAAACCACTCAGTATAAAACTTCCGTATCTAAGATTACGGGTTAAATTTAATTCTGTATTCCTTATTCTTTCAGGCTTTAAAAATGGATTTCCCATATGGTAATGGTCGATGTCGATAAAGACAGGAGAGAGTAAAAGCCATGTCGAGACCGGACGATTAATTCTTTCGTTGTAGCCGGCTTGTAAATTTATGTCCGCACTGAGTTGTTTGGATAAATGTAAACTTGGGAACAAGTCGATTAAATGCGCAGTGTTGTCGTCAAT
>JAUZOB010000437.1 GCA_030706665.1 Bacteroidota bacterium | reverse complement strand
GTCGGAGGATATCTTTTGTTTTCTAAATATTTCTACAGAAAATCTTTAAATTTGTCGTCACTAAAAACCACAATTTTGGAAAGTCACTTATTAATCGACATTTATCGTCAGCATTCTTTAATAAGTCAGTTAATAGACGAACTTAAACCTGAAGGGACACAGAAATATCATTGTACCGGATTATCTGGTTCTTTAAGAGGAGTGTTATCTGCAATTCTTTTCGGACAGGTCAAGAAGAACCAGCTCGTTATTCTTGACGACAAAGAACAAGCCTCTTATTTTTACGATGATCTCTGTACCTTGGGACTTGATACACAGGCTCTCTTTTTCCCTTCATCCTATAAAAGGTCCGTCTTATATGATAAAGCAGATCCCGACAATCTGATCTTTCGTACCGATGTGCTGAATCGGTTGGCTCACGGTGAAGGTCCTTTTGTGATCGTAACTTACCCGGAAGCTTTAATTGAAAAGGTGATCTCCAGCAAAGCGCTGGAATCAAATACGCTGCAGATTCATAAAGACGAACGATTGTCGCAGGAATTTGTAGCAGAGGTCTTGCATTCCTACGGCTTCGAACGGGTAGACTTTGTTTACGAACCCGGACAGTACTCAATCAGGGGCAGCCTGATCGACATCTTTTCTTTTTCGAACGAAGATCCTTATCGTATTGACTTTTTCGGAGAAGAAGTCGAATCAATCCGATGTTTTGACATAGAGACTCAGCTTTCCAAAAAAGAATTCGGAAGAATCAGTATCATCCCGAATATTCAGGGAGGCTTTGAAAAGGAAAAGAAAGTTTCACTGCTCGAATTCATCAAAACCCCGACCCTTATCCTTGTTCACGATTTAAAGTTTGTCATTGATAAAATTGATGCTCTTTTTGAACAGACACTTCAAAAGTGGTTGTTGAAAGAAAACAATGATAATTCATTTAGCGTACGGGAACAATTGATAAAAGGGCAACAACTGTTAAATGACTTTGCCCGTTTTAAAACGATCGGAATAGGGAGCCGTTCTTTATTTGAAGAAAAGAAGATATTTGGATTTAGCTCGGCACCTCAACCTGTTTTTAATAAGAATTTTTCTTTATTGGGCCAAAATCTCTGCGATAACAAAGAGAAAGGATACCGGAATGTAATTCTGTTTCCCAATGAGAAACAGATTGACCGTCTGAAGGCTATCTTCAAAGACAACGGGCAGAAGGCTGATTTTGAGCCAATGCTTAATGTGCTCCATGAAGGATTTGTGGACCATGACCTGAAGATCTGTTGTTATACCGACCATCAGATTTTTGAACGGTATCATCGGTTCAGGATGCAGGAGAATAAGCCAAACCGGCAGGCTATGTCCATTAAAGAGCTAAATATGCTTCACCCCGGAGATTATGTGGTGCATATTGATCATGGCATCGGTAAATTCTCGGGATTAGTCCGAATGGAGGTAAACGGGAAAATGCAGGAGGTGATCAAGCTGGAATTCAGAGACCGGGATGTAATTTTTGTAAGCATTCATTCTCTGCATCGGATCTCTAAATATAAAGGGAAAGACGGTACCGAACCCTCAATTAGTAAACTGGGATCGGGTGCATGGCAAAAGTTAAAGAACCGGACTAAAGCCAAAGTCAAGGATATAGCCCGGGAGCTGATCTTACTTTATGCCAAGAGGAAAGAAGAACAAGGATATACTTTTTCACCTGATTCATATCTACAGGAAGAGCTGGAGGCATCTTTTATCTATGAAGATACCCCCGACCAGATGAAAGCGACACAGGCCGTTAAGGAAGACATGCAAAAGGCGATGCCGATGGACCGGCTTGTTTGTGGAGATGTAGGATTCGGAAAGACAGAAGTTGCCATTCGGGCGGCTTTCAAAGCAGTTTCCGATTCGAAGCAGGTAGCCGTCCTTGTCCCCACTACGATTCTCGCCTTGCAACACTATAAAACATTCTCTGAACGATTAAGCGATTTCCCGGTTAAGGTTGAGTACATCAGCCGTTTAAGGAAAAGTTCCGATGTGACCCGTATCAAAAAGGAGATCAAAGAAGGGAAGATCGATATCCTGATTGGGACTCATCGCATTGTCAACAAAGATCTACACTTCAAAGATCTTGGTTTACTGATTGTCGACGAAGAACAAAAGTTTGGAGTCTCGGT
>JAUZOB010000436.1 GCA_030706665.1 Bacteroidota bacterium | reverse complement strand
TGAAAGGTTTTGTCTGTCCCTTCATGTTGAAGCGGGACATGTAACGTGATGATGTCTGCTTCTTCAAGAATGTGATCTAACGAGGTAAAGATGCCTTCTCCTTCTGCTCTCTCGCGCGGAGGGTCATTCAGAAGAACTTTCATTCCCAGTAATTGCCCCACACGAGCGACTTTAGAACCAACATTTCCGACTCCTACAACTCCCAATGTCTTTCCCTTCAGGATAAGTCCTTTCTCGCGTGCCTGGTATAAAATAGCGGCCAGCACGTATTGCTCAACCGATGAAGAATTACATCCGGGCGCATTGGTCCATTCTATGCCGGCCGACTTGCACCATTCCGTATCGATATGGTCATATCCGATGGTCGCCGTAGCAATGAATTTTACAGTTGAATTTTCAAGCAGCTTTTGATTGCAGATAGTCCGGGTGCGGGTAATCAGGGCATCGGCATTGTGGGCTATTTCGGGAGTTGTTGCAGCTCCCGAAAGGTAATGCACTTCGGCAAAGGGTTCGAATACTCCCCGTATATAGGGGATTTTATCGTCTATAATGATTTTCATGATTTTCTGAATTCAGAATTATTTCTTGGGCGAATAGTAATTGCTTAAAATTTGATCGATGACCCGATTGGTCCTGGATGCAGAATACATTGACGAAGGGCACGGTCCTTTCCCTTGCAGCTGATCGACAACCGTCCGGAGATGATGTAGTTGGACATGGGTCGGTTTCTCATAATAGAATTCGCGTTCTTCACCAGGAGCTTTGAGTATAATCGGACTGAATTTAAACATGGAAAAACGAAGCCGTCCCTTTTCTCCGACAATTTCCACATAATCGACATCCACATTGTTGGAGGCACAGAAACACCATGCTCCGTTCCCTATGACATCCGATTCGAAGCGGAAAGTTGCGGTTACGGTATCTTCTGCGGGATAAAGCCCGGCTCTGTTTAATGCAAAGCCCTGTACTTCGGTAATAGATCCGAACAGGTAATCCAGAAAATCCAACGTATGAGATGCCAGATCGACAAAATAACCGCCTCCCGAGATTTCCGGAATTACACGCCATGGAAGATTTTCCTTTTGAAGATCTTCGGGGGCAGGGGAGCGATAAAAACGGATATTTACTAATAATGGTTTGCCGATTTCGTCTGCATCAATAAGCTCTTTAACCTTCAGAAACATAGGGAGCGACCGGCGGTAGTAGGCTGTGATTAACGGGATGCCGGTTTCTTCGGAGACTCTGATCATTTCCCTGCACTCTTCGTAATTCCGGGCCATTGGTTTCTCGACATAAACGGCTTTGCCGGCTTTCATCGCTTTGATGGCATATAAGGCATGCGTATCGGGAGGGGTTGCAATGTAAATGGTATTGACCTCCGGATCGTTGATCAGATCGTCCGCCTGATCGTACCATTTGGGAACATGATGACGCTGTGCATAATCCTGGGCAAGTTCCCCGTTGCGACGCATCACTGCAATCAGTTCCGAGTTCTTAATCTGTTTAAAGGCGGGACCGCTTTTTACTTCCGTGACATCTCCGCATCCGATGATACCCCATTTTATGTTTTCCATAATCCGATACCATTTAAGTCTTATACAAAGAAATAAAAAAGACGGAATAATTGATGATTTATTGTCATTGTTCTGATCAGATTGAACATTTTTTAGATTCGAATCTTTAATGAATGAATTCAAACATGTTGTAAAATTGAACGCTTTTCATTTTCCATCCAATGAAACTGCTTAACTAATTTTGCCGATCACATTTATTCACCCGGGTTTTTATTATGAAAGCATTTTTGATGAATCCTCTCCATTCATTATTTAGGTTTTATCACTTGGGATGAATATTCTATCTCTTGCCCTATCGGTAAAATAGATTTTACTTTAATGTCATGAGACTCAATATCAAATTGTCTAATAATTTTATTGTAATTATCTTTTTCTTGTAACCAAGATTGTCCAGAGGTCTTTTCTAAAGTGTACATATGCCATAATTTATTGCCATCAAGAGAGTATAATGCATAATATTCCGGACAAGCATTACAAGCATTGCCTTCCACATAATACAAAATTCCTTTATTCCCAACCCAAAAACCCATATCTGTCAATTCCGTTTCAAGGCATAAGACTCTCTTGCCTGAATGTAAGATCCTGTAAGTTTTAGGTACCATATG
>JAUZOB010000435.1 GCA_030706665.1 Bacteroidota bacterium | reverse complement strand
GGTATCCCGCGAAGTCTATCCCGCAGAATACAAAAAAGGAGCACATCCGATCTCTGTCGTAAAAGATGCAGTAGTTCCGGTTGTAAGCGCCTCCAATCCGGCACTTAAAGAAATACTGGCAAGAGGATTAAAACGTGATGCTGCCTACAACATATGGATTTCAGGAAGATACAAATCTTGGTCACAAGCTTTTGGTGTTAAGCAGAATGTTCCAATCCATGTTTATACCCGCTCGGATGCATCGGGAGCAGCCGAAGTCTGGGCTAAATACTTTGGGAAAAAACAAGAAGACCTGAATGGTGTGGGTGTTTATGGCGATCCTGGTCTGACTCAGGCTGTCAAAAGAGATCCTGCAGGTATCGGATTCAATAATATCGGATATGCCTATGATGCAAAAACAAGGAAACCGATCCCGGGAATTTATGTTATTCCACTTGATTTGAACAACAATAACAAGATCGATCCGAATGAGAATTTTTATGGGAACCTTGATCAGTTGACCGAAGCTATTTCTTCAGGAAGATTTCCCTCTCCTCCGGCAAGAGAACTTTATTTTGTAACAAAAGGGAAGCCTCAAAAGAAAATAGTCAAAGACTTTATTTACTGGGTACTAACCGAAGGGCAAAAGTATGTTGACCAGGCAGGTTATATCGCTATTCCCAAATCAAAAATCAGTACTGAAATTAAGAGAGTGAATTAAAGTGAATTAAAATGTTTCAAATACGAATTTTTAAAGATAAAACTGCCCGGCATTTCATGCTGGGCATTACCATTTTATCCCTTTTCCTTCTTTTCGCAATCGGATTCGGGTTAGCCTTTAAAGCATGGCCCATTATTAAAGAAAAGAGTGTTTGGCAATTATTGACTTCCTCAAATTGGAAGCCATTCAAAGGGGACTTTGGGTTTCTACCCTATATGATCAGCACTATTTATATTACAATGATTGCGATAATCATTGCCCTTCCCCTTTCGTTGCTCACAGGTATTTATCTGAGTGAATATGCAAATGAGCGGGTGAAGAAGATCTTCGCCCCGGTAATTGACCTGCTATCGGGTATTCCTCCGGTAATTTACGGTGTCTGGGGGACATTAACCGTCGTTCCCTTCATCTCGACGAAATTGGCTCCTCATTTTGTAGAGTTTTCAACCGGATATAGTGTTTTAGCGGGCGGAGCGATTCTGGCAGTCATGATCATCCCGTTGATCATTAGTATCCTGAACGAAGTCTTCTCCGCAATTCCCCGGGAGATGCGCGAAGCATCGTTGTCATTGGGAGCAACCAAATGGCAAACAGTTAAGAAAGTAGTTCTGCGAAAATCTTCACCCGGGATAATTGCAGCAGTTGTTCTTGCCCTGTCGCGTGCATTCGGTGAAACCATCGCAGTATTGATGGTTTGCGGAAATCTATCCGATATTCCGCACTCGCTATTTGACTCCTGCTATCCCCTCCCGGCATTGATAGCGAATAACTACGGAGAGATGCTCTCTCTTCCCACTTACGAGTCAGCTCTCATGTTTTCAGCGTTAATGCTCTTTGTGATCATTGTTCTTTTTAATGCCGGTTCGCGAATAATATTGAGCCGAATGGAAAGGAAATTTCAGTTATGAGACAATTAGAAGAAAAGATTTTTAAAGTTCTGATGATTGCTGCTTCGGCAATCATCATGGGTGCACTTTTGTTTATTTTATATACCATCGTGAGAAGAGGGCGTCCTTCCTTATCATGGGATATGGTTACGAAACTCCCTGGTGGTGGATTTTATCTCGGAAAAGAAGGTGGTATTCTCAATGCCATCTTAGGCTCGTTTTATCTTATAATAGGTGCTGTGGTCCTCAGTCTTCTGTTCAGTATTCCGGTCGTAATGTTCATCAATTTTTACCTTTCACCTAAATCTGTTTTATCGAATGTAGTAAGGTTTTCATTTGATATTCTATTCGGAATCCCCTCAATTGTCTATGGTGCTTTTGGATTTACGTTGATGATCTGGCTGGGGATTAAAGCATCTTTACTGGGAGGAATCGTTGCTGTAGCGATGATGATCGCCCCTATTATGATGCGGGCCATTGATGAAGTTGCACGTCTTATTCCGAAAGATCTTCAGGAAGCACCACTTTCATTGGGAGCTACGAAGTATGAGATGATTAAAGTAATGCTTCGTCAACTTTTACCGGGAATTGCAACAGCAATCCTGCTTTCAGTGGGACGCG
>JAUZOB010000434.1 GCA_030706665.1 Bacteroidota bacterium | reverse complement strand
GCAGAGTATCCATTCGCATGTGCCATTTCTCCTGCCACCAGACTAGCTGCATAGTTACCGCCAATCTTGAATCTTCCCGTTCCAAGAGGGGCAACACGGTCAAAGTGACGGACAATCAACAAATCGGTAGGTTTAAACCCTTCCTTGAAATAAGGACCTACAGGCATTACCATTACGATAAAAAGATATTCGCTTGCAGGTTTTACCCCAATCTGAGGGCCGGTCCCAATCATCAAAGGACGAATGTAAAGTGATGCTCCTGATTCAAAGGGAGGGACAAATCGTTCATTTAATTTGACTGCTTTCAATACTGCCTCTTCAAATATTTCGACCGGGACTTCAGGCATCATAATCCCATCGCAGGATGACTGAAGACGTTTCGCATTTTCATCCATTCTGAAAATACGAATTTTACCATCTTTCCCCTTGAAAGCTTTCAGTCCTTCAAAAGCCTCCTGTCCATAATGAAGAGTCGTTGCAGCCATGTGCATATTGATCTCTTCCGATGAACTTACTTCAAGTTCACCCCACTTGCCGTTGCGACAATAGCAGCGGACATTATAATCGGTTTTGAGATAACCAAAACCCAGTTCTTTCCAGTTTATGGTTTCCATAGCAATAGATTTAGCACTTCAGGCAAAGTGGAACCTTATTCTAAAATAATTTAATTATCGATATTAGAAGAATCTTTTGAATCCTACAATCTCACGAACTTCTCGAATCGTTTTTGCAGCAGACTCTCTTGCTTTCTCAGCTCCCATCTTCACGACTTTCGAGATATACTCATCGTTTTTCTCCAATTCGAGAATTCGCTGACGGAAAGGTTCATTAAAACAAATCACATCCTCAGCCAATTGCTTTTTCATATCTCCATAACGAATCTGGCAATTATTGTAAAGATTGTTGAAGTGTTCGTAAGTTTCAGGAGCAGATAAAACCTTCATCAGGGTAAAGATATTCTCTATCGGCTGAGGTTTAGGCTGATTGGGTTCTACAGGACCGCTATCGGTTACTGCTCTCATAATTTTTTTACGGATTGACTCGGGGCTATCTCCAAGGAAGATTGCATTACCCTCCCCTTCTGATTTTCCCATTTTGGTACTTCCGTCAAGCCCCGGGATTTTTACAAGTTCTTCTCCAAAGTTATAAGCAACAGGTTCCGGGAAATAATTAACGTTATACATCCGGTTAAAACGATTGGCAAAAGTACGTGTCATTTCCAGATGTTGCTCCTGGTCCTTTCCAACAGGCACTTTGTGTGCTCTATGAAGAATAATGTCTGCAGCCATCAAAGTCGGATAAGTTAACAATCCGGCATTTACATTATCAGGTTGTTTACGGGCTTTATCTTTGAAGGAAGTACAACGCTCCAATTCTCCCAGATAAGCATTCATATTCAGAAACAAATACAGTTCCAACACTTCCGGCACATCGCTTTGTAAATAAAGCGTTGACTTTTCAGGATCAAGACCTGCTGCAAGGTAATCTACCAATATGCTCTTAACATTCCCATGTAAATCCTGAGGAGTGGGATGTGTTGTCAATGAATGATAATCTGCAATGAAAAAAAAGCATTGATCGGTATTTTGCATTTTCACAAAATTCCGCATTGCTCCAAAGTAATTTCCTAAATGTAAATTTCCGGTCGGACGAATTCCGCTAACAACTATACTCATATTCCTATTGTCTTATCTTCAGTGTTTTTGTTGTAGAACGCAAAGTTAAGAATTATTGCTAAAAACGGGGGAAGAAATGGGTTAAAATAGGGCTCACGAAGCATAATGGATAAAAAAGAGACGTATTCGAAGAGGGATCTTCTCCCCCATCCTAAAAAATTCGTATTATCATGAATCCGATCTAAGCAAATTGGATGGAATACAACCCAATAATATCACACGGTCCGGTTCAACGCCTTAGCAACAAGATAGCAACACCCTATTTCGTTCGTCCTTTGGACGTGGTTCAGTCGTGGTTTGTTCGTCGAAATGACGACCGGACCACATCTAAATTCCGTATAAAAGAAGGGGCAAATAAGGCTTTATCATAGAGTTGCCATTTAAGAATGCCGTATTTATCGATTAAAGAGTAACATAGTCTGACGTGAATTTACACTAATCAGATCGAACTCACATTATTGATTTGATTTCATAAGAAAATAAAACTAACTTCACTCCTTAGGGAAATAATCTCATTCTATAAATCTTCATTTAGAATAATCATGAACAG
>JAUZOB010000433.1 GCA_030706665.1 Bacteroidota bacterium | reverse complement strand
CAAACGATTGTGTAAAATTTTTTATAAAATTTTAAGAATATTTATAAAATGGAAATAAAATAGCGTTGTTTGACTTCTATAAACTCCTGAAACGCAATATATAAATGGATTTTTAGATTTTCCAAGAAAATAATAGATGAGATCCTATTAGAATGCAACCTTGCAAGGGTTGACGTTTAAGGGCTGATTATGTAAGTTATGTATAAAATACAGGGATATAGCTCTAAATGGCAATAGAAATGCATGGTTTGTTTGAGTAGAACAAACCATTGCGTTAAGCCTATTTGGGAGGTGCTAATATGAAACTTGAATCTTGTGATTCGTCTTACGTGCAGAATATCAGGTGTATAAGTTTATATAAAAGTTGTATTTAATCCTGATATTAGAAGGGGCATTATTTATTCTATATATTATATGTGTCCATACGGAAGAAATATGGGGTAATATGTGTGCATTATGATTCATGTTATCCCATTATTTACTTCAAAATATTCAAATGAAGGTTAAATATTTCTTGTTTTATGCAAACGTTTTCGTTAAAAAATGATTATTTTTGCGCTTATGTATGAGAAACTCTAGAATTACGATAAAACAGCTTGCGGAAAGGCTTAATTTGTCGCCTTCGACAGTATCAAGAGCTTTGCATAATCATCCCAGTATTGGGAAGAAGACATGCGATGAGGTGCAAAAATTAGCGAATTCATTGGGATACTTCCCCAATTCACTTGCATCTAATCTCCGACGGAATAAAACCAATTTGATAGGGGTTCTGATCCCCCGTATTGATCGTACGTTCCAGTCGCTTGCGATAAGTGGGATCGAGGAGATTGCACATAAAGCCGGGTATTATGTGACGATCTTTCAATCGAACAACTCTTATGAGCGAGAGGTTGAAAATGCCAGAATGCTTTTGTCAAACAGAGCGGATGGTGTTATTGGTTGTTTAGCGTTGGAAACCAATCAGTATGATCACTTCACAAATTTTATAACCAATGGAATCCCCCTGGTCTTTTTTGATCGTGTATGTAATGAAATAGAATCAAGTAAAGTCATTATAGATGACTTTACTGCATCGCAAAAAGCGACTGAACATTTAATCTCAATTGGCTGTACCCGGATTGCACATATTGCAGGACGACAGGATATCACCATTTTTAGATCAAGGCTGGAAGGATATAAAGCAGCTCTTCTGAAAAATAATATGGAAATTGACAAGAGTCTGATTTGCATTACCAGTGACTTAAGTAGTGAAGAAGGAAGTGAATGCATGGAAAGATTACTTGACTTACCTGTCCCGCCTGATGGTCTGTTTTGTGCGAATGATAATACTGCGATAAGCGCTATTCAATTTGCCAAGAAGAAAGGAATACGGATCCCTGATGAATTGGCCATTGTCGGATTTAGTAATACTCCGGCTTCAACGATTATCGAGCCATCTCTTACGACTATCGATGACCATGCTTTTGAGATGGGGCAAGCTGCAGCCAGATTGTTAATCAGACAAATTGAAGATAAAGATTTGAGTATTGCCTCTGAGACAATAACTATCCGACATGATTTAATTATACGGGAGTCAACTGATAGGTCGACAAAGGAAACCACGAAATAATAAGACATAGTATCCATACGAACGTGGTCTTGCCAGAAACGTTCTCAATAAATTGAACAAATTTTGCTTTCAGATTCCTCTTCAAATTTGAAAATAAGGATTTGAGATGCACTCTGATTTTGAATGAAGATCTGAAAAAGAAGGTCATATTAGAATAGTGAAATTTGTTCCCACAATAAACAACCGATATAGAAAGATTGAATTTTAATCAATTGGGAATGCTTCGCCTTAACAAAGCCAAATTCCCTTTACAGTTGCATTTCCGTTGGACTACCATTTGGGTAAAGGAAGGGTAGTGGGACGCTAGAGTAACGGTAAAAGAAAATACTATGGGTTAAGAAGGAAGATTAATCCCTCTGTTCTAATTTGAGATAGATTATTCCCCGGGTGTTCGGAAGAAACGATGAGAGTTGAAAAATCGGATTGTGGGAAATACAACGATCGAAATCCTGGGAATTAGTATTATCCTCAATTTATTATCAGGTTCTATTGTGTATTCATTTTTCCCTATAAGCATTCTCCAAATATTGATATTATTGAAAAACCTGCGTTATATTGCCTAAGGCTTAGTTTGATTTCACGTTAGTGGAAGTAAATAAAAGGCTAAAATCATGTTGGGCT
>JAUZOB010000432.1 GCA_030706665.1 Bacteroidota bacterium | reverse complement strand
TGTTTAAAAGGGTTTTTATCAACCTGGTGATCCGGAAGAGATTCGAACTCTTGACCCACAGCTTAGAAGGCTGTTGCTCTATCCAGCTGAGCTACCGGACCCGGTTTGCGGGTGCAAATATATTAAAAATCCCTTCCCAAAAAACATTTTCAAAAAAATTTATTCCCTCGGATCATATTATACAACTCCAGACTAAACCCCTCTAAAGGTTTTTTCATACATTTGACCTGTCCAATTCGATGAATATACTTATGAGCATTAAACACTTGTCTTTTCTTCTAATCGCATCACTATTCTTCTCGGTTTCTCTTCAGGCACAGAAAAATAGAGGCAATACTCCCCCTACCCCGAATATTGTTGTCGGAATTATAGTTGAGAACATGCGACCAGACTATATACCCCGATTCTGGAACAAATTTCAATCTGACGGATTTAAACGCATCACAGAACAAGGTGCTGTTTGTTCTAACACTCATATCGAACAACTCATTCAGTCTGCACCTTCAGGAATGGCAACCCTTTATACCGGAGTATACCCTTCAACACATGGCATCATCGATGACGGCTGGTATAACCGTCTGAAATCAAAATATGTTGACTGTACTACTGACGATTATTTCACAACTGTTGGAAGTGATTCTCGCGAAGGGAATTGCTCGGCACGCGGGTTACTTGCAGAAACACTCGGAGACAAAATGAAACTTTTCACAAAAGGGAAATCAAAAGTCTTTAGCATTGCACTTAATCCCTCTTCTGCAATACTTTCCGCCGGGCATGCGGCAAACGGTGCATTCTGGTTTGATACACAAACCGGCAATATGATTTCGAGTTCTTATTATATCAGTGCATTCCCCAATTGGGTGAGGGATTTCAACATGAAAAAAATTCCCCAATCGTTCTTTAACAATGATTGGAACACACTCTTACTAAAATCTAATTACGAAGAGAGTGTAGCAGATAACTATATACTCGAAAAAGGATTCTCCGGTAAATGGAATACATTCCCTTATGACATGGGGAAATTGCAAAAAGGTGCAGAGAGTATGAAGGTTCTCAAAGCAACTCCTTTTGGAAATTCATTAGTTCGTCAGTTTGCTGAAAACCTTGTTGAACAGGAGAAGTTGGGTGCAGGCCAAACTCCGGATCTTCTCACATTGGTATTTTCATCAATGGATTATGAAAATAGTTCATTCGGCCCCTCCTCTGTTGAAATGGAAGATCTATACATGAGAATGGATCAGGACATAGCCGGATTTCTTCACTTCCTGGACAAAAAATTCGGGAATGGGAAATACCTGTTCTTCTTAACTTCAAATGTCTCTTCTTCTTATAATCAGGATTATTTAAAAGAAGACTTCCGCATGCCTACAGGTACATTTAATCCACAAAGTGCAGTAGCCTTGCTCAAATCTTATTTGAATATCACTTACGGACAAGGCGAATGGATTTTAGATTATTCCAACCAACAGATTTATCTTAATCAAAGGCTGATTGAACAACGAAAAATAAAATTGGAAGAGATACAAGAAAAAGCAGCATCTTTTCTTAATGAATTTGAAGGAGTAAAAACAGTCCTTCCTGCCTTCCAGGTAGAATACGGGTTATCTGCCGCCGGGGAAATGAAATATTTTCAAAACTCATACCGCCCCAATCGGTCCGGAGATATTTTACTCTCACTCGAACAAGGTTGGACACCAGTAAATAAATATAGAAAAGATAATTATACAGAGAATAATCAGGTTCCGTTAATTTGGTATGGACAGAACATAAAAGCCGGAGAAATAGGAAAGAAACTTTCCATTGTAAATGTTGTCCCTACTATTTGTCGAATTCTCTCAATCCCTACTCCGGAGTTCGTTGAAGGAGAGTGCATTCAAGAGATTATCTGGTAAATTAATACAGAGCAGGAACAGACATTGTCATTCTGTTCTGTATTAAAACGTTACACAATTCATCATTTTTTTCAAGGCCAATAACAAACAAGAGACTCATTTAGTTTGTTATAAAAACATGGGAATAAAAAATTACAGCATATTATTAACTTTTATCATGTGCCTGATTATCCCTGGAATTATGGCTGCCGAAAAACAAAAATATAAGGTACTTTATTCTGAGGGTAACTTTGAAATTCGATTTTACCCTCCCTCAACCACAGCGTCTTATACTGTTGATGGAAATTATGACACAGGCAGGAATAAAGCGTTCATGAAACTTTACGACTATATTGTTGG
>JAUZOB010000431.1 GCA_030706665.1 Bacteroidota bacterium | reverse complement strand
CAGTCTTGCCTTTGCGGCTTGAAATAACACAGAGGTTAAGACTTTATATCTATGCACCAGGTGAATGGGGCGGAATTATGCACTTGAAATAGCACAGAGGTTAAGACCCTATTTTTGACGTATGAGTGTAAAAGATTAATCAAAAAGAAGGTAAACGGTTAAATTGATAAAAGCAAAAGCTTTATTCTTCATATAAGATCACTATTGGTCAGGCTGAAGAAACTAAAGAACCAGCGATTTCAGTAAAACATACCTTAATTCGACTATTATAATGGCTGCAATTCGCATTACATTTTCTATTTTTACTTTTCAAAAAACAGCTTACATGAAAGTACATTTTATCGCCATAGGGGGCAGTGCAATGCATAATCTTGCAATTGCCCTTCATGAAAAAGGATATGAAGTTACAGGATCGGATGATGAGATTTTCGAGCCTTCCAAATCCCGTCTTGCTAAACATGGTCTTTTACCCGGTACCACAGGATGGGATCCCGAAAGAATAACAACTAACCTTGACGCAGTTATTTTAGGAATGCATGCCCGAAACGACAATCCGGAACTGATCAGAGCTCAGGAGTTAGGGATTAAAGTTTTCTCCTATCCCGAATATCTTTACGAACAGACTAAGAATAAAACCAGAGTTGTGATTGGAGGTAGCCATGGTAAAACCACAATCACTTCAATGATCATGCATATCCTGCATTATCATCATATCGACTTTGATTATATGGTCGGTGCCCAGGTAGAAGGGTTCGACACCATGGTTAGACTTAGTGAGAGTGCAAAAATTGCGGTTTTCGAAGGAGATGAGTATCTGACTTCACCGATTGACCCACGTCCTAAATTTCATCTTTATCGCCCTCACATCGGATTACTGAGCGGAATCGCGTGGGATCACATCAATGTATTTCCTACTTTTGATATGTATGTCGACCAGTTCCGCATCTTTGCAGGATTGATTGAACCCCATGGAAGCTTGGTCTATTTTGATGGTGATGCCGAATTAGTGAAGATAGGTGATGCCATGAAAGAGAAGTTACAGGTATTCCCCTACAATGCACTCCCTTCAGTAGTTGAGAACGGGATTACTTATTTGCTGTCAGGCAATAAGAAAGTAAAACTCTCAGTCTTTGGAGAGCATAACCTTCAAAATATCAATGGTGCCCGTATCGTATGCCAACAACTGGGAATTTCAGATGAAATGTTCGCTGAAGCAATTCCCGGATTTAAGGGAGCTGCCCGGAGATTAGAGATTCTTGCAGCCAATAATGACACAACGGTTTACTATGATTTTGCACATTCTCCGTCAAAACTCAGAGCAACCATTAAAGCAGTCAGAGCTCAATTTCCAAACAGAAGATTAATTGCCTGCATGGAGCTTCATACTTTCAGCAGTTTAAAGAAAGAATTCCTTCCTCAATATGCAGGTACCATGGATGATGCGAACCTGGCATTCGTTTACTTCAATCCTCATACTGTTGAACACAAGAAACTTGAACCAATTACCACTGAACAGGTAAAAGATGGTTTCGCACTTGACAGACTTACCGTTACAACAGATTCGGACCAGCTTTTTGAAACACTTTCTTCTGAAGATCTTAAGGGAACCAATCTCTTATTGATGAGTTCCGGTAATTTCTCGGGGAAAGATTTAAGAGAATTTGCCGAAGCACTCACAAAAACAGAATAGTATGAATCTTTAGGAATTGCATTTAAGAACCACTTCTTCGATATTCCTAAAAATTCGAACTTTCATCATACTGCAGATATAGACTTCATGATAAAGAGGGATGCTGACATAGTATTACAATCCTTCTTTATCATGAAATGTTTATTGCTTCTCCTGCCTAATTCGGATTAGATAAGGGCGATTCAAAAACTTTTATGAACAGGCCAATTAATAATTGGCAATATATGAACCTTCGGGTGTGGAAATAAAGTACCAGAAACTAAGTCCGGAGTTGTTATAGTATCGCTTTTACTTGTTTAAACTACCCAATACTGCTGAATAAGAAGGGCCTTTTTAAAGAGAGTGCGGTTAATTTTATAGTCTTCTACTGCTCAAAGAGAACCGTTCTGTGTCAAATCTAATGATCCAGGACTGGATTAAAGAGGTAGTTAATTTTCTCTTGACAGGCATTCAAGAATTATTAATGTCTCCGGAAAGTCCCCATCGAAGACATCACACAACGGAATCCAATATATGATTTAGCAGAGTCCTGATACTCATAGGATCTTG
>JAUZOB010000430.1 GCA_030706665.1 Bacteroidota bacterium | reverse complement strand
TTTTATGGAAAGATCATCGTTAAACTGACAGGGCCAAAAGATAATTGCATTCTCCAGGTCATTGAAAATGACGACAAAGAGCAAATACGAAGTCAACAGATCATAAAAGCAGGGGAGACTGTAACATTTAGTTATCTCCAACCTAAAAAATATAAGCTTAAGGTAATTGTTGATGCAAACAAGAATGGAAAGTGGGACTCGGGAGACTTACGATTAAAGCAACTTCCGGAAGAAGTCTACTATTATCCTGAAATCATAAAACTTCGTTCGAACTGGGAAAGAAATCTCAATTGGAATGTTGCTCTTCAACCCGGAAAGAAAGTTCGTGATCCGGAAGTAGAAGCCGAAGAACTGAAAAAGAAACAGGAAGAAAAGAACAAGAAACGCAATGAAAGACAGACCGCGCCATCAAGAGGCATGGGATCACCTCTCAGAGGCAGTCGCATGGCATTCTAACCATTCCAACTGCATCCTAAATCATTTATCAACAAACCGAAAATCCTTGTGCTCTCTCTATTGAAGATTTGAATATAGATTCGTATCTTCGTTAAGAGAGCATCGGATAAACCAACTCTTTGAGCAATCAAATGTTACTTTTAACCGGATTGAGCTAAAGTTTATTCTTTGTCAGGAGATGCAATCCGGAGGAGCCGGACTGGCAAAAAATATCAGAGTTTGCGTTCAATCGGTGCTTTTTTTCATGCATGACTGCATAGATGCAAGTTGGCAGAAAAACAACCCGGTAGGGTATTAAAAATAAGATTCCTCCAGGTTATCAATTGTTTATATAATTACAAATTCTAAATATTTATACAGTATGGCAAGTATTCGATCTACTAAAAAAGACATCAACTACCTAACTATGGAAGTTGCAACATATAGTCTCTACTATATAGAAAAATACCCAAACTCTAATGTAACTGAAGCAATCTCAATTATTGAAGAAGCTGTCAATCTTCGCAATGAATTAGTTGAGCGGTTAAATAATCCGGAAGCAGGCGATGGAAAGGCAACAAAGGTACACTATCGTGCAATTGTAACTGATTTATCCGAAGGACTGACAACTGTTTACGATCGTTTGGAAAAACTTATAAAAGAGAAAGCCGAATAAATCCTTTCTATTCAAGGAAAGAGGTTGTTCTGATAACAGGACAACCTCTTTTTGTTTGATTCAGGGTATTGTCTTAAACTGCAGCAAAAACATATCTTCAATTCATCCTCAATAAACTCATATAAAAACATCCCGGCTCAAATACAATCATACTTAACAAAGCTATATTTCACCTGGTCTTTACTTACCGTTGCACTACCCATTGGGTAAGAGGAGGGTAGTGCAACGGTAAAGGAAAGGTAATGCAACAACGGCGTTTCTAAGACCTGTGCTTTACGAAAATCAGGATACCCATTTAAGAGTCTTTACCAGAATTGGGATACAGTAGAACCAAACCCTATCAAAATATTTCGTTCTGCATCCAAAAAAATACAGGAATAAACCTATCATAAATCTATTAAAGAAATTTACAATTCCTCTTTTCTAACGATTTTGCAAAAAATGAAGTACTTTTGTGTTACTTCATATTCCTGAAGCTCCTGTGTCTGCCAATCAATAATTGGAGGAACAGGAGATTAACTAAATTGTCAAAGAAATATTTAATATCATTCTGACATGTCTGTTAAAAAAACATACGAAGAGATCAATGAGAAGATCCGCTCAGGAAAGGCAGTAATCCTTACTGCAGAGGAAGTCTCCCGAATGTCATTAGAGATGAGTCCGGCAGAGATTGCAGAGAAGGTCGATGTAGTAACAACTGCAACTTTCGGTGCGATGTGTTCTTCGGGAGCCATCATAAATTTCGGGCACGCAACTCCGCCCATCCGAATGGAAAAAATCCGATTAAACGGTGTGCCGGCATACGAAGGACTGGCAGCAGTCGATACGTACCTGGGCGCAACTGCAGTTTCTGAAACAGATCCACGCTACGGTGGAGGGCATATCATTCAGGAACTAATAGAGGGCAAAGATGTTGTTCTGGAAGCATGGGGAAAAGGGACTGACTGCTATCCCCGCAAGCACATCCGTACAGTAATCAACAAAGATACCGTCAACGAGATGATTCTGTTTAACCCCCGGAACGCTTATCAGAACTATAACGTTGCCACGAATACGACGGAAGAAATCAAATATACCTATATGGGGACCCTGCTACCCCGCATGCGAAATGCCAATTACTCAACCGCAGGTGAATTAAGTCCTTTGCTGAACGATCC
>JAUZOB010000043.1 GCA_030706665.1 Bacteroidota bacterium | reverse complement strand
TGAACCCAATTCCAATCACTCTGATCAAAAAGGAAGTTGTTTGAATCATCAATAAATGTCCATCCATTCGTAGATAACAATCCATCTTCTATTGGAATCTCATTCTTGGTCCCTTCAAAATATTTACCTCTGCAACCATCCAAGGTCCGATAGGTCCCTTTGAGGTTTCCTGTATTTTTCAATCCCGGATGCCATACTGTTTTGTTCTTCTTATCAAAGAAAGCGATCTCGAGATTTTTATCGGTAAACCTACCAGTCCCTTTTTTATATTTTAGAACTAATTTGTCAGTGGTAATCGTAATAGAGCTACCGGATTCTGATTTTTTGAACTTCGGAACAGAAAGATTACGATTAATCACCACAAAAGATGCCTTATCGGTAAAAGCACCGGTACTGTCCCATTCCATCCGGATTATTCCGGGAGTCAGGACTGTAAACCTAACATTCCCTGACTTTACAATTGCTGCCGGATTCGCCTCAGGCTGCTGAGTCGGCTGTCCATACAATTGCATACTAAATAAGACAAATAAAAAGAATACTATTTTTTTCATACGTAAAAGATTATGGAAGTATTTATTTAGTTTTATCAATTAGCAATAGGTACTATATGTGTATCACATATTTAATCTTCTTGTTTGCTCAAAAATCATACCATCCTAATTTGTATAATACGACCAAATCTTTCAGAGTATTATTTTAAAGCTTTAATAATCCATTTCCCTGAAGGGATAAGAAATTTCACATGTGATTCAGACTGATCATTATAACTTTTCACTAAACTATTTTCAAGAAACTTACCATTTTCCCATACCGGAACTCCATTCATTTTGATTTCTTTATAATCCTTCCCGGGTACTCCAACAATAGCTTCAGTCTTTTTCGGAATCTCAACAGTCAAATCAAATTCATTATGACTTTGTTTAAAGGAACTTGATATTTTCCCTTTAACTGAAGACATCGTAGCAGAGGCTTCATTGATCTTTCCCGGTTGAGGTAAGATATGAAATCTTGTAAAACCGGCATCTTCAGGAGCAATCCCACATAAATACTGAGACAAAAGAGTTAATCCACCTCCGCTCCATGCATGATTAATGGTCCATCCCGAATATCCCTGATAATTTTTACTCCATACTTCAAAAAGAGTTGTATAGTTCGGATCATCGACCATATTTTCAAAGCGTTTCTTCATTCTCTCTAAAGCGTACTCGTCATATCCCATTTGAAACAATGATTCAAGAACATATTTTTCCATGTACGGACTGGCATGTTCTTCTTTCTTTAGCACTTCGAATATTGAAGGAAATTTATCTTTATCTGCTAATCCGCCAACAACAGCAAGAGCCTGTATTCTGTCATCAGTCTGACCTTTATATTCTGGATGCCTATACCCTTTTCCGGTCCAAAATTGTTCGTTAAATGATTTCTTAAAACGATCCATAATCTGATTATATTCCTTTACATCATCAGATTTACCAAGAACTGCTGCCATGTTACGAACACCTTTTAATGCCATATAGAACAGAGTATTATCAATAAGTTCCTGGTCAATATTATCACCCCAGTCTCCCCATGTCCACTCTCCTGGTCTAAAGGTCACAGTTCCTTTATCATTTATTTTCCAGACATCTATATATTTCTTTACACCATCGTACAAATCGGCAATTGTTTTCGAATCACCGGTAAACTTATAATAATTCCAAAGTCCGTAATATCCGACACAAGTCAAGATCTGGCAAGGCAATTCTTTATTCCAATTTCCTGCAGGAATAGGTGCGAAAAGTGTATTATCCGCTCGCTGCCACGCCAGCAATTCATGCAATCCTTTTCTCTGTAACAGATGACTTTTGGGATCAAGAGCATAAAATGATTCACCTGCTTCTGTTACTTCATCACCGATCCATTGAGCTCTTTCCCGGTCAGGACAATCCATATAAGTATCACGCATTGTCACATAAAGAGTTCTTCGCGCTTTTTCCCAAAGACGATTAAAGAATGGATCGCTTGAATTAAATGATCCTGAGAACTCAGTATTATAGCCGGTTTCCCGATACAACACCTTCGTCAGCTTAACTCCTTTAGGAAGGAGATAATACACCTTATGCCCGTTAAACCATCCGGGGCTTTCAAATTGTTGAACTCCTTTTCTGGTAATATATTCTGCACGGACACTGGCTTCACCTCCGACCCAATAATTATCGGAAAATATTTGTATCGTTTGCCCTTCTGGTGCATTAACCTGAAGATAGGGTGTTATCTGAGCATTATAAGGTAACCTGCAGATTAATGTATCTAATTCTTTTCCCTGCTTTAATGTCGTCTGGGAATAACTTTTCAAACCATAATTTTTCCATAAAGGAATCGGTCTTTTAACTAACTTATTCCATGGAGCGACAGGAGGAAGACCTAAATCAACTGCGTATTTAAAAACTTTTCCATTGGGATCAAACTTTGGATTCTGCCAATTTCCGAAATCCTTTCTGGCATCAAACCGAATATTTGATTCAGGCAAGCGGACATTCGGTTGTGTCCCTTGCGTATTCTCAAAAGCAGGATGTATTGCAGCTATCCAACTCTTATCACTTATGATTCTAAAAGCAGGAGTAATGCATTCAAAAAGCAATCCGGCTTTTCCACTACTTTTATGAGAGAATCCATCTTTACCAAAATACCAGACTAATATAGAAATCGTATTTTGACCCTTAACTAAATAAGAAGAAAGATCAACTTCGTCATAATAAGTATCATTGGGATTAGGACCTCGCTTAAGACCTCCCTCAAAAACAACCTGCTTTCCATTAACCCACAACCAATACTTACTATCACATGCTATCTGAGCGATCGCACGGGATGGTTTCGATGAAACATTCACAGTTTTCCGAAAACACAACCAACTGTTGACATCATTTTTACATTGATCCGAAGTAATCCAATGAGCCTGCCAGTCAGTTTTAACCTCAATGGATGCACAATGTGCATTTAAGGTTACCAGACAAGCAATTATCAATAAAAGAAGAAAACTATTTTTCACTAATTCTTAATTAATTAATTGCCGTTATTTTAGAAAATACAGCAAATACAATTTTATGATATATTTCAACAAATCAAACACAAGGCATTCTTTGAAGGTAAAGCTTCAAAGAAACACCAAGTGCCATCATTCTTTTGCTTTATGATCCTAACGGATCAAACCTATGTACCCTATGAAAACATTTTATATCAAAAAAGGATTATCGCAAATTCAAGGTTATCATCTAAAGGATAACTCTCACTCCTTTAGGAGCCTTGAAAGTTGTTGTCACCTTTCCATTTGCAGCTTTAACATGTTTCACTGAAAGGACACCCAAAGAAGTAGGGAAAGTTCCCTCAACCCATTTTAAATCGCCCAAATGAGGTTCCAGTTTAATAACTTTTCCACCCGGCTCTATTACATTTATACCAAGTACATATTGAGTTAACCATGAAGTAGGACCAGATGCCCATCCATGACAAAAGCTATGGCGAAATCCTTTATAGCAATAATTGCCATAACTTGAATGAACATCAACTTTTCCATCAGGAACTACTTCATCAATTCGGCTTGCATTTTTCAACCAATCAATATCAAAGTCTTCCCAGAAAGTTGTTGCACCAAGATCGAGCATAGCTCCCCAATAATCTCTAATATTATCAAGTGCGCCCTTATAATCTCCTGCTTTAGCGCGCGCTTGCAACATAAAGTATCCGAAGTAAGTAGACATACCATGAACACCATCTTTCGATAAAATATCAGCATTCATCTTTTCAGCCGGGGTCAAATCTGAAATTGCCAGTAAAGCAGCTGCCTGTTTCGAGTGGTTAGGATCCGGAATATGTTTTTTCAGCTTCGCAATGGCATCATTACACTTTGAGACCATAGCCGGTTCATTAAGTGCTTTGCACAATTCAGCTCCCGCTTTAAAAGTCATCACCATCATTGATTGTAATCCGGCATGAATTGCTTCCGGATTTTCACTGGAAGGCCAGTCCAGAAACCTGCCATCTTTCATATCTTCCTTACCATTCGCATCGATCTTTGTCATCAGAAGATTTAAAAGACCAATAAGATAAGATTTCTGTTGTTGTAAATACTTGAAATTACCCTGATATTTATACCAGTCACGTTGATTCAGTATCCACCACATTGAATATGATCCAAGACCATTCATCCAATTCGGAAGAGGAGTCAAATCACGGGCTAAATCAAGACTCTTGGGCACGACCTCATTATTTCCGAATACAGTATTAACAGTCATCACCTCTGGATTAAGGTCACCAACCCAAACAAGACGGTCCCGTTTGATTCCATCCCACAAATATTCCTGCATATTTAAGTGAACAGTATATGCTCCGGTAAGCCATATTTTATTTAACCGTTCGTCATTCGATTTGAATGATCCCAAATACGGAATATCGCGATAAGAGAAGATAGCATTAACCTCTTTCAGCTCCACCTTTATATCCGGATCGACAAGATCTATACGTACGAAACGGAATCCTGAATTTCCAATTTCCAATTTACCAAGCCAGGGAAGCTCGACGACAAAATCACGCATAGCATGATCATTCGTTGCACCCTTTTCATCCACATTGCACATTGCTTCACTTACAGATTCTCCGAAACGAATCCGAACATGAGCCTTTTTAGGATTATTAATTGTTGTTATAATCTGAACACCTCCCTGTATTTCTTTTCCGAAATCCAGTACAATTCCGGGATGATTATCTCCGGTACTTTTTAGGGTCAGATAATTTCCCTGATTCAAATCTGCTTGTCCAATTCCTGGCTTTAATACACTTTCAGCATTCATTACAAATTCACCGGTATTGTCTGATTTCCAAACCACCCTTTGTGGGGTAATATATTTCCGAACCCGGGGATCCTGCCTTACCTGTGCTTTAGAGTTAACATCAAAAACAGGAGGAAGCTGTGCTATCACAGCATTCGCAAGCATCATTACAAGAGCTAAAATCAAGCTTGTCCTTTTCATTTAGTTAGATTTTATTCTGATTATTTAAACAAACGAAGAGAAATATTTGAATTCTGCATTTATAAAGGAAATTAATGCTTTTCAACATTGCTCCTCACTATCCAAAAGATCAATTCCTTCTGAAATTTGTATTTTATGCCAATTATCAGATGGAATTTCAAAAAATGAAAGTACACACTAAATCATAGGAAATAAATGAAGAAAATGCGCATTTATTTATACATTCTGACCGATCAAATACATAACAATATTAGTTCTTGTTCTATATCATTTATCCAATGGAAGGTCACTATCCATAAGGTAGTGACCTTCTTATTTTCATCTCTTAGTTCTATCTGAACCTTCGACTATTTCAAGGTCTTAAATGAATCCCATGATTTTTCAGTTACAGGAAACATTGTTACTCTAAACTTGGTACATCCGTAAGGGACTAGATCGATAGTTGCTTCTCCACCATCTTTTACAGGAGTCGCAGGAAGTGGCTGAGACGGCGTAGGATTCCAATCAAATTGTTTTGCTTTTACTTTCAATTGGATAGGAGCATCTAACTGCCATAACCATTTCCCTGTCAATGATTTTTTTATGACAGTAATTTGTTTGGATATATTTTTGGGATCAACATCCAAAGCATAATTAAATTTTGTATTTGCTGATTCCTGATTAGGATTTAAATCAGGAATTGGAAATGAAAATAGTAGCGGGCCATAAGTTATACATTCATAAGGATTGTGAATGGTTGTGTCTGACACGTTTTCTTTGTAACCAGCCGTTACGAAATAATCTGTTTGACGAGGGTATGGGGTTTCTCTTCCTTTCTGAATCCTAACTGTCATTGGAAAGTGAAGTTGTATATTGTCATTGGATTTCCACGTACGAGCAATTTTAACGAATCCCTTTTCAGTCTTCATAGCAACTTCTTTCCCGTTTACTTTAATAGAAGGATGATTACACCATCCCGGGATGCGCAGGTAAATAGGCATATTGATCGCTTTCGCCATGCTAAAGGTCATGTTGATTTGATCACCAAAAGGATAAGTCGTATTACAGTTAATAGTTACCTTTTCATTCTTAACTTGTTTTGCTACTTTACAAGGTCCATAGAGAGTGGCAGCCAGTCCGTCATCCATCGTTGCCATCCACATGCTGCTGATATAGTCCGGAATAATGTTATTACAATTTCCGACACAGCATAAGACTTCGCACCCCTGGTTCGTATATTTAAAGTCATCCTTCGGTCCGGGTATTTCTACCGGCAACTTACTGCTAAATCTATTGAGTGTTTGGAAATAACACATCGTTTTAAAATCACGTGATATAGGCGCAGGAGCTGCATTGAAAAATATTTTCTCAATTCTATCTCCCCAATTCCTTTCTCCGGTCAAACGCATCATCCATAAAAATGACCACATGGAGGTAGGGACGTTACACGTTTCGATATCCCTAAAAGATCCTATTCCGGCTAAGAATTCTTGCGAAGAACAGATACCTACCGGAAGCAAATTCTGTTTTTCTCCCCATTCCAAAACATTTTGGGAAGCATAAAGTTCTTTGGCGTTTCCAGTCCAGGGATACATCATTGCCGGTACTCTTAATGTTTCATAGAAGGTAACCCCATGATTAAAGTCCCGTGCAATTATTCTTTTGTTGAACCACCTGTTTTCTTCAGTAATAATGCCATTTATTTTGCTGTATGCGACAATTTTATCAAGAATTGTTTTATCTCCGCTCATGAGATAAGTTTCAGTCATTGCATCAATATTGGTAGCACCGCGTGGCATGTATTCGATTGTATCTTGTGGAGCTCTTATTGTAAATGAATGATATACTTTCTGAAGCGCTTGCATGATTTTAGGATCATGAGTTGCCTGATAATAGGAAACTAATGCACGCCCCATAAGTCCATGGCCCCAATTGTTGAACCAATCATCTGCAACCGATTTTGGTTTCCAGTAAATAAAAGATTCTCCTCCATTTAAAACACCGTTTATTACCATGTTTAGACGCGAGGATGTTTTCCGAATCAGAGAAGTGTCATTCAAGATGTATGCCAACTTAACGCCTCCGTCCAACCAATAGCTACATTGTTCAATCGGCCAGCCTGTTCCATCTTCATTTACCCCCAAAGCTTTAAAACCATAACCTTTCCATCCATGCTTGAATACATCCACATATTCGTCCAAATGTCCGGTTATTCCATTTGCAGCATCAGTTGCCCAATCTTTTAACCATCCGGTTGGTTTAATTTCTCCTATTTCCAAGGGAATAAAAGAAGGTAATGCTTTTGCATTTGTAGAATATACTTGTATCTTCTTCGCTGTATAATTACCATCTTTTACATTTTGAGCAAGCGCTCCTAAAGATGACAGGAACAAAAGCATGGACATTGCCATGATTCTACATTGACTCATTTTTGTTGTTTTTAGGTAAGTGGAAAATAAATTTAATCCTTTATCTCAATTGATTTTTATTAATATTATAATTTGCCCCTCTTAGAATTTCTTTTCGAAATCCAATACAATTCCAAAATGATTATCTCCGATACTTTTGAACGTGAGAGAATCTCCCTGATTCAAATCTGCTTGTCCAATTCCCGGCTTAAATACACTTTCAGCGTTCCTTACTAACACTCCTGTATTGTCTGATTTCCAAACTACCCTTTGAAAAGTAAAATATTTCCGAATCAGGAGTTCTGCTGTAGCAAAGTGTCAATTTCAAGGAGTATTGAATTGATCACAAATACATCTTCATATTCTGCATTTCACACAACACAATATAATATGCAAAATATAAAACAGAGTTTTTATTGCAATAATGAATCATGAAAAGTTATCTCAAGGAACAAACCTTGAGATAACTTTCTAATATTAATTATTTCTGGACTTTTAAGTCAACAACAAGATCACCTAATGGATCAGACATGCTTTTTACTTTTAAAAGACCTTTCCGACCACTCTTTGTTTGAAAGAAAATAACATCTCCTTCCTTTATATTTATAGTACTTACTGTTCCATCCATTGTAGAGAACAATTCATCATTTGTAATTCCGTCAAAATCAGAAGAACTAAAATTAGTCTTTGTAAATTTTGTTCCTGTTTCCGGGAACCTTGCGCCAGAGTAATATTGAGGATAAAAATCGACAGCATCCAAATCGTGCGATGCAAGTACGGCATGATCAAAAAATATGTCGACAATTGATCCTACTTCTCCTAATTGACTTGATCCATAAGGTGTACCTGTATCGGCGTCCAACGCACTTCCGAAATTACTATCCCAACCTCCCATTGGAACATTTAAATAAGAGATGATATTACTTTGACGGACAGTGATCGTATAAGCAGAAGATGCTGTATTCCCACTTTTATCAGTCACCTGAATTCTTATACTTTTAGTTGCTTTAATATTGGGAACCGAAAGGGAAAAACGATACGTTGTTGTCGTATCACTTGGGAAAGTGTAAATTCCTGTTCCGGCAACTTCTACTTCAGAAACGCCACCAGCCCAATTAAAACTCTGAAATATCTGAATCATTTTTATTTGCCCGGCTGCTTTAGCCACTCCTTCTATAATACAAGTATTCCCCATAAAGACAGAATCCCTTGCTGTCGTTTTATCAAGACTTAAAGATACAGGTAAGTCTTTATTGTTGTTATTGTCGCAGCTGCTAAAAAAAACCATGATAAATAGCGCTGCGAGTATAGATAGCAATTTTAGATTTTTCATAAACTAGAATTTAATAAAATACATGAAATGCTTATAATTAGCCGTACATCATAAGAGAATATCTAATTCCAAGAACATTTAAGCAATTTTAATTGAACTTCTCATCATCAATCAAAGACTTTCTCAACCTAAATTATTGACATATAAAAGCTGCTTCACTTACGAATAACCTTTCTCTTAAAGCAACATATTTCTCTTATGACATTTCAGAAATGGAGATCGGAATCAGAAACCCGATCTCCATTATTGACGAAGGATTATTACCATCCGGGATTCTGCCAATTCATAATTGATGCATCATTAATCGGAATCGGAAAAATCAAATACTTAGTTCCCCAGGATTGCTTATGTCCGACAACAAAACGTTCATAACTAAATGTATTATCCGCATTCTTTGTTATCTTCATTCCCGTTGAGAGTTTATCCGTTTTATCCAGCATTTTCCAACGACGAACGTCCCAAAATCTTTGCTCTTCGTAGGCCATTTCTGTAAAGCGTTCTTTCTGGATATAAGCACGCATCTCATCTTTACTGGTAATGCCTGCTTTGATATTGGGCATATTCACCCGATCCCTGATTGCTTTAAGAGCATTGTAGACAGCTTGATTAGGTCCATTCACTTCATTTTCTGCTTCCGCGTAATTCAAATAGATCTCTGCCAAACGAATTTTTTTCCAGGGAGCACCACTTGGTTGCCCCTGTGGAATACTATCATTGATAAATTTATTCAAATAATATCCGGTAAAGGTTCTGAATCTGCTTGAATTTGAAACAGAATCTTTCCCTCCGGAATATATTTGCAACGTCAATTCCGGTTTAAGGCATTTCGATCCATTAAATAATACGGTAGCATAAAATCGTGGATCTCTGCCTACATAAGGGTTCTGAGGATCATAACCGGAATTTGCCACATAATTAGGTTGCAAATGTGAATCATCTGCATATCGATTGGTTGGATCAATAACCGGCAATCCTGTAGTTTTCATATCAAATGCATCCACTAATTCCTGAGAAGGGCAACATCCGGCTTTGACCTTATCATCACGACTAGGGAATGCATTAAATGCAAAAAACCAACCATTCTGCATTGAGCCCCCATTTTGATTTTCCAAGATCGTTTCCCGATCACGAGGATCTAAAACAATGTCCATCTGATTAATAAAATAATTTGCATAAGAAGCATCACCCAAAGCAGCAGAATAATACAACTTATACCCATTTGCAGTTAATTGGTCTAGTGCTGACTTAGCCGCATCACGAGCTTTAGTCCATAATGCAGGATCATTAGTCGGATTCCATAACGGACTGGCGGCATACAAAGTTGCCTGTGATTTCAAAGCTACAGCAATTGCTTTGGTAAACCGTCCACGTTCACCGTCATACTTAAGTTTCCATGGCAAATCAGTAATCGTCAAAACCTGATCTACATCCTCTGAAATAAAATCGGCCACCTGTTGAAATGTCGGCCTTTTCAGCTTACTAAAATCTGTTGTTAAATCAAAAGGTTCCCGGGTAAGTGGCTGCGGACCGTATTTTCTGCATAATTCGAAATAATAGAAATCACGAAGGACGATAGCCTCGGCTCTATATCGGGGTTTATCATTCGCATCAATGGCACATTTATCAAGATTCTGTAAAAACACATTACACTGACGAATCCCATTCCAACAAGAATAATACAACGAACCATCGGTAGGATCGTCACTTGTGGTCATTCCTCCATTATACCATTTATTCGCCAATAACTGGCCTTCGGTAAAATCAGAATCCCAGGCACAATCACTTAGTCCGTCAAGCATTGTTGCATAGAAATAACTGAGACCATACCCATCTTGATGTTGATAACATGAATTCAAATAGGCTTCAGATCTTTTCTGATCAGACCAAACATCATTCATTGAAATACGCCCATCAGGTGTAATATTTAGGTCATTAGCACATCCTGTCAGCAATAGGATGTAGGATAATATGAAAATATAATATATTGCTTTTTTCATGGCAGCCATATTAGAAATTAACATTAACACCAAAATTAAATACCCTTGTCATTGGATAAGAATAATTACTTGTCACCTCGGGGTCAAGATTTTTACTGATCATGTGGTCTACAGTAAACAAGTTTAATCCATTCACATATAGTCTGATTTTGGATGATTTAATTTTTTTAGAGAGACTCATCGGAAGAGTATATCCAAGCTCAAGATTCTTCAATCTCCAGAACGCACAATTTTGGAAGAAGAAATCATTCTGACATTCACTTGAAGACTGAGCCGTACTCAAAGCAGGGAATGATATTTTCTCTCCGGCAGCGGCTCTTTCCGGTGTCCACGCATAACGACTATTGTCATAATACACGCCATTACTACCGGTAAATTCCCAAACACCCTGATCATAATAATACTTTGAAACATGAGCTACACCCTGAAAAAGCAGAGATAAATCCAAATTTTTGTAGTTAAAACTAAACGCAGCACCAAAAGTATATTCCGGAACATCAGTATATTTCAACGGGACTTTATCTGCATCATTAATATAACCATCATGATTCAGATCTTTGTATTTGAAATCACCGGGACGAGGTTTTCTGGAAGGATATACTAAGCCGGAAGCATCTATTTCTTCCTGACTTTTCCAATAGCCATCGGTTTCATATCCGAATCGTGTCCACCACCCTGAATTCATAATCGAAAGTCCTGTTCTTCTATAACGGAAAGCATAATCAGCCGGTAATTCAGGTTCATCTGCATAGAGCACTTTGTTTTTTGAATGGCTCAGATTCAAATTAGACATCATAGAGAAATCTTTCGAGAAAGTATGATGAAAATTCAACTCCAATTCATATCCTTTATTCGTAACACGTCCCACATTCAATGGCGGGATTGAATTCATCCCAACGATACTTGGAACCAAATTCCGATCGATCAACACATTGTCTCTCTTTTCATGGAAAAGATCAACAGTCAATTTCAGATCATTAAAAAGACCGATCTCTGTTGCAATATTTACTTTTTTTGCAACTTCCCATTGCAAGTCAGGATTTCCGAAATAAAATTCATTAATAGACTGTCCTCTCCCGATTGATCCGGAATATCCTCCGTCCATCTTTATATCATCCAAATATAAAAAGCGAGTTCCGCCTAATTGATCATTTCCAACCTCTCCCCAAGAACCTCTCAACTTCAGGAAGGTAAGCGTTTTATTGTCTTTTAAGAAATTCTCATTCGATACGACCCAACTTCCAGATACTGCAGGGAAGAATCCGAAACGATGTCCTTTGGCAAATTGTTCGGAACCATTGTAGCCGGCATTAAATTCAGCAAAGTATTTATGATCAAACCCATAGGTTGCTCTTCCTGCCATCCCCACATACCGATAAGGCAAGCGTTCACTATTTTCAATTCGTTCATCTCGTTGTAAAAGCACCATACCAGTTACATCATGCAACTTATTGAATGTCCGTGTGTAGTTAACAAACCATTGATAATTAAAATAAGATTTGAATGAAGCAGAAGTACCTAAACCCAAAGGAGTATTTTCAGAGTTATCTTTTCGAGAATAAGCTACAGAATCTTTCCCATTCGATCCTTTAACCACATTTGCCAACCAATTCTGATGGCTTTGCGAAGCACTCAAAGAATGGCTTGAATAAGTATCGAAAGAAACAATCATCTTGGTAGAGAGTCCTTGTGTAAGAAAATCTAACTTTTGTTCCATTCCATAAGAAGCAGTCACATTACTTCGTGTATTCTGACTATATCCGCTTCGGTTAATCATCGCATAAGCATTTAATCCGTCATTCACGGCAGGAGAAACCACCTGCCCGTCAGGGGTAAGAGGTCCGATTTGAGTATTTGGGGTTACCATGGTATAAGCCATAATAGCAAGTGCAGAGAAACCCGGGCTATTGGCTTTTTCCAAATATCCTCCGACATTCAAGGTAGCGGAAAGCGTCGGATTTAATTTTAAGTCAATATTCGAACGGAAATTATAACGATGTAAAAAGGAACTTGGATCGTAATCTTTCTGATCTACTTTCCACTGACCACCCTGATCCAGATAACCGGCATTTACAAAATAGGTCGCTTTTTTCCCTCCTCCTGAAATATTCAGGTTGTATCTGGTTTGTGGGGTAAAATCTCTGGATACCATTTTCATCCAATTGTTATCAGGATAAGCTTCGGGTTCATCCTGATTTCTATAATGATCAATTTGTTCCTGTGTAAAAGCTAGAGCTCGTCCGTCATTTGCCAATGCCTGATTCCTTAAGGTAGCATATTCCCAAGAATGTACTGGAGTTGGCAACCTTGTAAAATCCTGAAACCCTCGCTCCATCGACATTGAAATCTGTTGATTATCAACGCTCCCACGTTTTGTAGTCACCAATATAACACCATTCGCACCGCGAACCCCGAAAACTGCAGTAGATGATGCATCTTTCAAAATAGAAACCGTCTCTACTTCGTTAGGGTCAATATAAGTCAACTCACGGGGAACACCATCGACCAAAATCAACGGTGCCTGACCGTTTAAAGTACCTTGCCCGCGTAAGTACAAATAAGTAGCATCATAACCAGGTTCTCCACTTGTCTGTATTGTGGTAAGGCCAGGTAAACGACCGGCAAGCGTAACCGCTAAATTCGCTGCAGGACTTTGTTTAATTTCTTTGGTTTGAATAGTTGATACAGAACCTGTTACTGTCTCTCTTCTTTGTTGACCATAACCGACAACCACAACCTCATCTATACCGTGAAGTTCTTCTTCCAACGTCACATTCACTTCCGTTTTCCCTTTTATGGCTACGATTTGAGAAATCATTCCCACAAAAGAAAATTGTAAAGAAGAAGTACTACCAGGAACTTCAATTGTATATTTTCCATCGATATCTGTAATAGCTCCGATTGTCGTCCCTTTCACAGATACTGTAACACCAGGCATTCCAACTCCCTGTTTATCTGTCACCGCTCCTTTCACTTTTATCCTCTTTTGAGGCACATTGGCCGGAGCAGCATTTCTTTTGATAACAATATACCGATCAATCACTTTGTAATTCATCCCTGAATTCTTCAGCAATCGATCCAACACATCGGTAATCTTTGCATTTTTAATGTTAATAGATACAGGATTCAGTGATTTTACCTCTTCATTATTGTAATAGAAGAAATATCCACTCTGTTCCTGAATCTGTTTGAAAACATTTACGATTGTTTGCTTGTTTACATTGAGGTTTACATTCGTCGTCTGCGAATATGAATTGGCCCCAATCACTGAAAACCATGCAAATGAAAGTAGAAAGGTTAATTTCATAATGCGCATAACTTTCTTCCCCAGCCGGTCGAGGCCATGGAATTCTCGTTTTTTTTTCATAAGTTTGGTCGCTTTTTAAGATTAATTCAGTATTAATTTTTCAAATGTTGAGCGATGGAGATGTTCCAGCATTTTCATCGCTTTTTTTTAAAAAAGTTAACTCAATTCTTTTTACATTGGCTTATCTCATTTTAGTTAGTTAATTTATTTCTCTGATATTATTATTTCGTCTTTTTGATTTGGATTCTTCTTATATTTAAATTGAGCCGGCGATAATAATTCAAATGCTTTGATCACCTGAGAGACCGGTTTGTCTTTCAACATTGCTCCCGAGCATCGATAATTTTTTAAACTCTCATCCGTAAAGCGTACATCTACATTATACCATCGTTCAATATAATTGGCAATGACTTCAATTCGCTCGTTATCGAAGGTGATTATTCCGGTCTTCCAACTTGCATAATTTTCAGCCAGCACATTACTAATTGTGAAATCAGAGCCTTCTCCCTTATAGGATGCCATCTGTCCTGGTTTTAATAGTCCCAATGCTTTCCCCTGTTTATCATTTAGTCGCAATGAGCCGGTTAATAACGTAACCGCTGAAAGCTTTTCATTGTGGTATGAATTAATATTGAAAGAGGTACCCAATACCTCAACGTCAATTTTATTAGCCCTGACTTTAAAAGGATGATGCTTATCTTTTGCAACTTCAAAATAGGCCTCTCCATCCAAAAAAACTTCCCGGTCTTTTTGATTAAAATGTGTCGGATAACGTAAAGTGGTCCCCGAATTCAACCAAATTTTAGTCCCGTCAGTAAGCGTAACTATTGACATTTCACCATAAGGGACTTTCAACACAGCAAATTGCACAGGCGCCTGAAATTTCTTTTCAGATTTTGGCCATAAAAGAGCAGCCAGAATACAGATCCCTATAAATACTGCAGCATAAGGAAGAAGTATTCGAATAAATCCGTATCCTGAATTCGTTATCCTCTTTTCAATTCTTTTCCATGATCTTTCAGGACTCAAATCTGAAAACATCTTAACCTTCGGGATTCCGTTATGTATTTTTTCAGCCCTTGCATAGAGCTTACTATTGTCTTCCTGTTCAATCCATTCTTCAAATTGGTCAGTCCCCTCTTTATCAAGTTCCTTATTCAACTTGCCACTTATCAAATCCCAGTTATGATCAATTTTTTCTTTCATATCTTTACTCTTCTATAAATAAGACGTATTTTCAAAAAAATAAGGTGACAGCATTTCTTGAAATATTTCACTTTTTTTAACATTCAGCCTTACAACTGTAGATTTTCTCTAAGAAAGAAAAAAGCAGCAAGGGAAAGTTCAATAATCTCTATTTGAATAAAGATCATTTTAATCTTTCCCTTGCGGCTTATTTACTTTGTCAGTAAAGCCTGACATTGTATTTTCAATAAATATTACACATAACAACATCCTGATTGAACTACCGTTCGCTACCCTTCAACTACCGTTCC
>JAUZOB010000429.1 GCA_030706665.1 Bacteroidota bacterium | reverse complement strand
ATGTTCGACTTTTTTCAGTCGGGCGATGCATCTGAAGAAGAAATAGACGAGCAGTATGCTCACGCACTTGAATTCATCGAGAAGCTTGAATCTAAGAACATGCTTCGGAAAGATGAAGATAAAATGAGTGCGCTTTTAAAGATTAATGCAGGAGCAGGAGGTACGGAAAGTAATGACTGGGCCGATATGCTTATGCGAATGTATATTCGCTGGGGAGAAAAGAATGGCTTTGCGATCAGGCAGGTTGAATTTCATCCCGGTGATGAAGTCGGTGTCAAAAACTGTACGCTCGAGTTTGACGGAGATTTTGCTTATGGATATCTGAAAGGAGAGAACGGGGTCCACCGGTTAGTGCGACTTTCTCCTTTTAATGCTCAGAATAAGCGAATGACCTCTTTTACTTCTGTGTTTGTTGCTCCCTTGGTGGACGATACCATCGAAATCGAAGTAAATCCTTCGGATATTTCCTGGGATACTTTCCGTTCGAGTGGAGCGGGAGGACAGAATGTCAATAAGGTAGAGACCGGGGTGCGGTTGCGACATGCTCCCACCGGAATTACGATTGAGAACACAGAATCCCGTTCTCAGTTACAGAATAAAGAAAATGCTCTTCGTCTTTTGCGCTCTCAGTTGTATGAACTGGAGCTTCGTAAAAGAAGAGAAGAACAGGAGAAAGTTGAAAGTCAGAAGAAGAAAATCGAATGGGGATCACAGATCCGTTCATACGTGCTGCAGCCCTATAAGATGGTGAAAGATGTCCGTACCGGATTTGAAACCGGAAACGTTCAGGCTGTGCTGGACGGCGAGATTGACGGATTTATCAAAGCTTTCCTGATGGAATACGGTGATGAATAATTGTTTCTGATATCTTATAGAAAAGCTTCCGAAGGTTATCTTTCGGAAGCTTTTTGTAGAAGTAGTTGTTAAAAGAGAAAAGTAATGATTTGTAATGATAATCTTGAAAAGGCTGCAATAATCACTAAAACAAAGAGTGTCTCTTATCGGGAATTGCTTGAGAATATTGGTGCCTATTCTGAATTATATAGAATAAAAGGATATTCAAAAGTTGCCATTTATGCGGAAAACAGAGAGGAGTGGATATATGCTTTTTACTCGATTTGGCAAAATGATGCAATCCCCGTTCCTGTCGATTATATGGCCTCTGTTGATGATGTCGCTTATATTCTGAATGACTGCGAACCCGAATTGATATTTTCAAGTCTGTCAATGAAGGCAAATCTTGAAAAGGTCTGCGGGAAATTAAAGCATAAACCTGAGATAATCATCTTCGAAGAGTGTGAGGTGCCAGCGTATAATCCGGAAAATCCATGGAAAGAACCGGTTGATCTTCAGAAAACAGGTGTTATCATCTACACTTCAGGGACAACAGGAAATCCGAAAGGGGTTATGCTCTCTTTTGCAAATATGCTCGCGAATATAGATGCTGTCTCGAAAGATGTTGAAATCTTTAATTCCGAACGACAGGTCCTTATGCTGCTCCCGCTTCATCATGTTCTTCCGTTAGTCGGATCCATGATGGTCACCCTGAAAGTTGGTTCATCTATTGTCGTTGCTCCGTCAATGCAATCTTCCGATTTGATGGAGACCCTGAAGAATAACCAGGTTGCTATTATGATCGGGGTTCCCCGTTTATACGAGTTGATGTATAAGGGAATAAAAGCAAAGATCGATTCCAGTTCGATAGCCCGAACCTTATTCAAGATTGTCGGTAAGCTGAAAAGTGAAAAGCTTGCCCGAAAGATATTTAAGAAAGTCCATGAAGGACTCGGAGGACATATGATGTTTATGGTGGCCGGGGGCGCTGCTTTAAACCCCGAAGTGGGACATTTCTTCCGGACTTTGGGCTTTGATATTCTTGAAGGCTTCGGAATGACAGAGGCTGCACCTATGATTACCTTCCCCAGACCGGGTAAGGCAGTTATCGGAACTACCGGACAAGTGTTGCCGGGACTGACCGTTGAAATTCGTGACGGTGAGATTGTGGCCAAAGGACCGAATATTATGCAGGGTTATTACAACCGCCCCGAGGAGACTGCTGAAGTCGTTAAAGACGGATGGCTCTATACCGGTGACTTGGGCTACCTGGATAAGAAGGGGTACCTTCGAATTACAGGTAGAAAAAAAGAAATTATCGTCCTTCCGAATGGGAAAAATATAAATCCGGTTGAACTTGAATTCAAATTAGAGAAGCTGTCTCCCTGTATTAAGGAAGTTGGAGTCCTAATGTATCAGAATTTATTACATGCCGTTATTTTACCCGACT
>JAUZOB010000428.1 GCA_030706665.1 Bacteroidota bacterium | reverse complement strand
TTTGAATTATATTCTTCTAAATGCTTTTTAGCCCTACTATGATTTTATTAAAATCTAAGTGTGCCTAAAATTCGAAATCGAATTATTCCCTTCCAATATTTTATAAAGGACAAACATGAATCGTAATTCAAATTTACAATCATAAATGCTTGGAAATAAATAGTTTTTCGGGCATCGCTTTTTGAAATATTGAATAAATCGAAGCTATTTATTTCATGTGGTTAAGAACTTCGTTCCCTTTCCGGGAGCATTATCTTAAAGAATTACCATTTCATCCCTGCCTGTTATCTTTTCACAATAATGGCATTTTAGTTCTAAAGGTTCCTGCGATGCTACTACGAATTTAGTGGGGATATTTTCATTATTCGTAATACATTTAGGATTAAAGCACTTTACAATTCCATATACTGTTTTGGGGATCTCAACAACCTTCTTGTCGATAACTTCATAGTCTTTAATGATGTTTAGTTTTGCATTGGGAGCTATGAGTGAAATTTTGTTGATCTCATCGTCTTCAAAGAATTTATTGGAAACCTTAATGATTGCTTTACTGCCTAATTTTGAACTTTCCAGATTAGCACCAAAAGTGATTTGATTTTTAATTCTGTCAAGACCGAGAATAGATATCACTTGAAATAGCTTGTCCGATGGAATGTGGTCAATTACTGTACCATCTTTTATTGCGCTGACCTTTAATAAATTTTTAGCCATTGTATTCTAATTTACAGTTTCTATTTTAATCCTAATGTATGAGCAATGATTGCTTCGCGAGTGTACATTCCGTTAAGAGCCTGAGTGAAATAATAAGCTTTCGGATTTGAGTCGACATCGGTGCAAATTTCGTTCACCCTGGGAAGTGGGTGTAGTATGCGTAAAGAGTCTTTCGTCAATTTCAGCATCTCATTTTTTAGGATATAGACATTCTTTACTTTTTCATATTCAATCGGGTCTGAAAAACGTTCTTTCTGAACACGGGTCATGTAAAGGATATCGGCATCGGCGATTACCTCGGGAGTAAAATCGGTGTATTCGTAACAAGGAATATTCTTTTCTTTCAGGAATTGAGTATACTCTCGGGGCATTGCAAGCTCAGGAGGGGCAATAAAGTGGAATTCCTGACCCTCAAATTCAGATAAAGCCATTATTAGGGAGTGCACGGTTCTACCGTATTTTAGGTCACCTACCATGTATATCTTCAAATTATCAAGGCGTCCCTGCGTTTTGATAATCGAATACATGTCGAGCAAAGTTTGAGTAGGATGTTGATTTGCCCCGTCCCCTGCATTAATGACCGGAACTTTTGAAACTTCTGAAGCATAACGGGCACTCCCTTCAATCGGGTGTCTCATTACGATCAGATCCACATAATTACTTACCATTCGGATGGTGTCGTGAAGTGTTTCTCCTTTGGTTACACTTGAAGAAGAAGAATCTGAAAAGCCAACAATACGCCCTCCGAGGCGACTAATAGCAGTTTCAAAACTAAGACGTGTGCGTGTAGACGGTTCAAAGAAAAGAGAAGCAACAACCTTCCCTTCCAACAGGTTCTGGTTCGGATTCTTTTCAAACTCAGCAGCGAGTTCCATGATCCTCAAGTAATCGTTCCTGGTGTAGTCGGTGATTGAGATCAAATCTTTCTTCTTCATCGGATGATATTTAAAGGTTAATAAATTGTGTATAGAACAGAAAAAAACCAACAGAAACAAAATCGTTTGCTGTTGGTTTTTCTAAAAAATATATCTCTTGAAAATGATTATGCGTGGAGGAAAAATGGTTTTTTAAAAAATGAAAATGAGAACCAGGAAGATAGAAATCTTCTCTGAATAGAATGTTTCGATGTCGTTTGACTTGTTTCATTAAAACTCAAAAGTAGGGGATTCTGATTGAAAGTGAAAATTTTTTTAATAAAAAATATAAACTTTATTCGACAACAAAAGATTCAAAGATGTGAAACTCTAATAGCTCATTTCTGAATTTCGCAAAGCTATTTTTAAATCTCAGTAAAAGACTTTTCTTGAGGCGGATAGTTTTTCTTTAGTATTGGTAATATTTAACCGACCTTATAAGACGATCAAACAATTGCGGATAAGAAAATTTCCTTCTGAGAATTCTATTTTATTCTTTTTCATTTTGCACCATTCTGAAGATAACCGGGCTATATCAACAAGGGAACAACACCTTACTTCGTTCGTCCTTTAGACGTGGTTCAGACGTGGTTCAATCGTCGAAAGGATATATAGGACCATTTTTGAACTACCTCTCTAGGTCGGTTCAAATATAGTGTTGCTATATATTTTCTTTATTG
>JAUZOB010000427.1 GCA_030706665.1 Bacteroidota bacterium | reverse complement strand
GGGGGGTAATAAGTTAAAAAAGAAAGGAATTCAGATTAAATTTTTAAATTCAATCTTATATTCCTCATTGTATAAGTTCCGGTAGGTCTTACAAAAATGGTCGTATAAGTCCAGGGCTGGTTTATGTTTCCCCTGACTGGTCAGAATGGATATCTTTATTTTTAATGCTTCTTCGTTCACCGGATCAAATGCAAAGAGAATATCGACAATCCGAACCATGATATTGTGATCGTCTTTGCAGGGCTCGCATTTAATCAGATTCAAAAGCAGGTCAATAACTTCCTCGGTATTCTCATTCTTGAATGAATCAATCCATTCGCATTGCAGATTGGGGAGGAGCGGGCCTTGAGAAAGAATTTCCAGCAAAAGGTTTAACTGTAATTCAGGAATAGGTTCGTTCAGCTTAATTTTTTGATCGATGATATTCTTAAGATCTTTATAAATCTTATAGTCGCATTCGATGTTGTCATTTATTCTTATAAACCAGGAGCGATCGGAGAATTCAATGCTTAATCCGGTGTTCTCGGCTAAGATTTCACGTGTTTTCTGAATATTCGTACTACGGTTGTTTTTTGCACTTTCCGAGGAATAACCGGACCATAAGATATCAGTCATTTGTTGGGATGTAATTCCTTTCCCATTTTTAAAGGTATAGAGCAGGATAAGAATAAAGAGCTGAAGTTTCTTGGGCGAGAACCGGCTTGCAAGATCTTCACCCGAAGCATTGTACAAATAGAAATCCCCGAAGAGAATAATTTTATCATTCAAGGGTTGTACTGCGGGAGCGACCAGCTCTTTAAAACTGTGCCCATTAGCGGGTATAGGGGAAGAGACTTTTGCTCCGGCTCTTTTGACTCTTCTCTTCTTCTTTCTGAAGAAGTAAAAGACCGCAATGGAAAGAGGAATCAGAAGAAAAAGCAGATATGCGTAGAAAGCGACATTGTTTTCATCTCCTACACCTTCTTTGTAGACCGTTTCGATTTCAGACTCATTTAAAGCACGATCCCAAATGCAGACATCATCGATGCTGCCGGCATAAAACTCATCCCACATATTGTCGCCAATCATAAGAGAGTGCTGGGATTGTCTTACAGACGAAACTTTAAACTCATCGATCAGCCTGCCATTGTAATAAAACTGCATTTTCTGGTTCGGGATGAAGACGAATGCAACATGCTGCCATTTATTTTTGACAATAGGCTGCAATGCCGAGATATAATCTTTTACCTCCGGGATGGTAAAAACTAGAGATCCGAACATTTCTTTTGAGGAGAAGGTTGTTCCGAGGCTGACAAAGCTTCGGAGTGAGTCTCTTCTTGAAGGTTTTATCCACAATGAGATTGTAAAGCTCTCATTGAAAAGATAACCCCGTGGTTGTCCGCAGTCTATATAGCTGTTTATTCCGTTAAAGTCGGCAACTTCTCCCCTTTCGGGATCTCTTTTTACAGTTACGTTGTGAAAGATAATATCTTGTGTCGCTAACGGATATTGCTTCTTCAGTCCTGATGAAAAGTCAAAGTGAGCAATCAGTCTGTCTTTCAATTCCAAAGGGATGGCCTGAAATATCTTAGGGGTCTTACTATTTTCCTCATTGAAAGAGATTACATCCGGAGAGAAACGGAACCCGGGTTTCTGGGGGCTGATACTCTTAAGTCCGTTTGAAAGATCAGGAAAGATGACAATTCTTCCATTGCTTTCGAGTGACGGGAATTCCTTCCAGTACATTCGTTCAAGGATATTCCCGTTGTATAGCACCATTGCCTGATAGCGTTTAATCGTATCTAATCCGGCTGCGATGCGGGCTGCTTTTTCAGGTTGCGAAGAGATAATGAAATTGGGGATCTTCCCGGTTGTGGTAATGTATTTGACTATCGGAGCTCTGAGTGTGGAATCCGATAGCGGATTTTTAAAGCTTTGCAGGTGAAATGTCGAAAGATTGGCCAGGGGATTCCCGAAATATTTATAGGCAACGGAACTCATTAGGTTCTGTGGAATTGAGAAACAGATATTCCTGGCTATTGAGAAACTAACGTTCCCTCCTTCAGGAGTGAAAATGACCAGCCGTTGATTCTCTTTGATTAACGTTTCATAAAGAGGCCAGGAGTCTTTCGCCTTTGCAGGATCTAAAACCAAATCGTGCAGATTATTCTTTCTAAGCGTAGCATCGACTTTCCGATCGGAGCTCTTCCCTTGTATAACCATAGAGATTATTTCATGAGGATGATTATTGAGAAAGTTTTTTACTATCCCCCAGAAGTTGTCCCCGGGAACTTCAGTTAGGATAAAAGCACGAATTCCGGATTCAAGTTGTTTCGAAGGATTGCTCTGTGTTGT
>JAUZOB010000426.1 GCA_030706665.1 Bacteroidota bacterium | reverse complement strand
TGGGCGGTATTCCTGCTGAAATAAAATAGATAAACCATCCTTTATTGAAGATCGCATCTGCCAGTTCCCAGCCCTTAAACTTTTGAGGAATCGGAGCAGGAATTGGTCGTAATTTTTTGATCCGTATCATTGAGATTTCGGTACAACGGGCAGAATGATTTTTGAATCGTTCAGGTAGATTTTGATATCCGCTTTTTGAAAATCCGATTCTTTTGCATGATAAATATCCGTAAACTTTTGAGGATTCCGGTCAACTAACGGGAACCAGGAACTTTGGATCTGTATCATGATGCGATGTCCTTTTTGAAAGGTGTGCGCAATGTCATTCATCGAGAATTTCACCACCGTAGGCTTGTTTGGAATAAAAGGTTCGGGATGTTCCATACTATTCCGGTATTTGCCCCGCATAACATCTCCACGGACCAGCATCTGATATCCATTCATAAGAGTTGTCGAAGCAGTATAGACAGGTGCATTTGCACCCGTTTTTTGAGGGTATTCAAAATAATCAGGGAAAACATCAATCAACTTTACCACAAAGTCCGCATCTGTTCCGCTGATGGCAACTTTTAAATCGGCTGTCAGAGGACCTGCTATGGTCAGGTCTTCCTTTAATGTATCGGTTTGGAAAACCAGCACGTCGGTCCTTCTTGCTGCAAAACGCTGATCGTCGGTCATGAACTCATTGGTTTTCCCGAAACTTACCTTCTCCATAAAAGGAACAGGCTTTGTCGGATCACTGACGTATTGGGCAAATTGAACTTTCCTTTTGGTTTCGTGAAACGAAAGCTTTCCGTTTTCCTGTAAGTATAATGCTCTGGATTTCATTTCGGCAGGTGGCCATTTATCCAGGTGATGCCATTGGTTTTCACCTGTAAAGAAAACAGTTGCTTCGGCAAGGCTGTCTAAAGAACCTTTCCCTTTTAGGTAATAATTAAAGAACGGCACTTCGAGATTATGACCATACCAGGCACTGGTGTTACTGCCGAATTGAACATTGCCTAATCGGGACCCATCAGTTGTTCCCCACTGTCCGTGATACCAGGGCCCTATGATCAGCTTATTGTTGTTTTTTGCTTTCGTTTCAATTGCTTTGTAGGTATTCAAAGCTCCATAATAATCTTCCGAATCGAACAGCCCGCCTACGACGAGTGTGGCAACACTGGACGGAATCTTATTCATAAAATGAGTCGGATTGCGGGCTTCCCACCATGCATCATAATTTGGATGATTGTAGATGTTATTCCAGAATGTAACACTATCGCCCATCAACTTCAAAAGATTTGAAAGACAACCTATTCTGAGATAAAACTCATAACTGTCACGCGTCGGATACTTATTAAACCCTTCCCTTCCAGATTTTGTCGGAGTGGGACGAGGTTTGCCGAATCCGCTGAAGAAACCGAATGCATCCATCATCAGAAAGGCGCCATTGTGGTGAAAGTCGTCCCCTATAAACCAATCGCAAACCGGAGCCTGTGGGCTTACCGCTTTAATCGCAGGATGATTGGATAATGCTCCCATGGTGGCATAAAAGCCGGGATAGGAGATACCGATGATTCCAACCCTGCCATTGTTGTTTGCGATGTTTTTCACCAGCCAGTCAACAGTGTCGTAGGTGTCCGAAGCTTCGTCAGTCTCTGTATTCGATTTTTTTTCTGCAATGAACGGACGGACATCGGAAAAGGTTCCCTCGCTCAGGTACCTGCCCCGGACATCTTGTCCAACGATAATGTAGTTTCCCTGATAGTATTCTTTATAATGAGAGGGAGGCAGCGTGTGGAATGCATCTTCTCCGTAAGGAGCACATGAGTAGGGAGTCCGGGTAATAAGAATCGGATGCTTCTCTGTAGTGTCTTTTGGGATGTAGACAGAGGTGAATAAACGGACCCCGTCTCTCATCGGGATATACAGTTCTATTTTGGAGTAGTTTTTCCGAATCCAGTTCGGGTCTGGTTCCTGACCTTGTGAAAGTATTGGGATGATAAGGACAATCGCCCACAATAGAAGTTTCATGTCTTTGTATTTAGGGTAAAAAGGCAGAATATAGATTCATAAATTTTGATAGTGTAATTTCGGATAAAATTTTAAAAACAGAAAGTTGTGGCGGGTAAAAACGAATTTCAATTCCATGATGGTACGATTGATATCGTTTGGACAGAGGTTCGACTCCCCTCAGCTCCACAAATTTCAATTCCACATTGGTACGATTGGTAGCTCTTAGCAATAGGTGATGTAAGATTGTTTCACGCCATTTCAATTCCACATTGGTACGATTGGTAGCTCGAATTGGTCAAGGCTGGCATTGATACATTTCTATTTCAATTCCACATTGGTACGATTGGTAGTTCAACGCTTTTATTTCTGCCAATATTCACAACTTATTTCAATTC
>JAUZOB010000425.1 GCA_030706665.1 Bacteroidota bacterium | reverse complement strand
CCTTCTTCACCTGATGTTTGATATTCAGAACTTAAGAAGCCGGTGTTACAAAGTACTGCAGCTGTAGCCGACGAATCTTTGGGATAAACTTTTTGAGTAAGATCTTTTTCATCTACTTTCCCAAATTTAAAATCTTTATTCTGTGCCTGAGAATTGATTGTGATAAATAATGCACATAACAACAAGAAGATAGAGTATTTTATTTTCATATTATATGGTTTATGTAACAAAAGGGCTGACTTTTATCAGTCTAAGATAATTTAAGTGTTATAAATATATATGATTTATTGTTTATGGACAAGAATTCAAAAAATAAAAAGATATGTTTATGAGCATATGGGATATTTTATGAATTAACCAAATGGTTTAAAAAATAGGTTAAAATATTTGGTTAAAAAGAAAAGTGCCATTACATTTGTCCATGTAATTAAACCGTATGGTTAAAATAATTGAACCATGAAAGATAATACCGAAGAGAAAATACTTGATGCAGCCCGGAAGGTGTTCATAACGAAAGGACTGGACGGGGCTCGCATGCAGGAGATTGCAGATGAAGCCGGTATCAATAAGGCTTTATTGCATTATTATTTTCGAACTAAGCAGAATTTATTCGATGCAGTGTTTGAAGAAGCTTTCTTTAAACTGATTCCTCATGTAGTGAATCTTCTGACGCTGGATATCCCTTTTCTTGAGAGGATTGAGAAAGCGATAGACAAGTATTTTGATGTAATCAATGCAAATCCGTTTATTCCTTTGTTTGTACTTCACGAGATTAATCGTGATCCTGATAAGCTGGCTTCGTTGTTGAAAAAACAGGGAGTAAACCCGGAAAAGCTAAAATTGATTGTCGAAGCTGAAGTTAAAGCAGGACGAATTATTGATATCCGACATGAGCACTTGATGTTAAACATTATTTCTATGATTGTAATGTCATTTGCTGCAAGACCTCTTTTTCAACGTATGTTTTTTGAAAACCAGGAAGAACAGTATGAAGAATTCCTGAAACAAAGGAAACAGGAGATTACCCGTTTTGTGATCAATTCAATTCAGAAAAAATGAGAACCACACTGCTTATCCTTTTTGCAATGCTTGCCGGTTGGGCTAATGCCCAGGATCGGTTAAGTCTGGATGAGTGCTATACATTGGCACGAAACAACAGTCCGCTCATTAATCGCTTGAGTCTGGAGTCAGCAATGACTGATTTGAAAAGGAATAATATCCGGACATCTGATTATCCTGCTTTGGATCTGAATGCGCAGGCAACCTGGCAATCGGATGTGACTAGTCTCAAGATTCCGATTCCTGGTATTCAGATGAATGAGCTATCGAAAGATCATTATAAAGTGACAGTTGACGCACGACAGAATATTTATGACGGAGGAATGAAAAAGGCCCGGTTAAAATTAGAAGATGCAGATTATGAAGCTGAGCAGAGTAAGGTGGAGGCTGACCTTTATCAAATTTGGAATAATGTGAGTCAGGCTTATTTTTCTGCTCTCATGTCAAAAGCATCTTATAGGGTTCAGGAAATTCGCAGACAGGTGTTGTCCGAACGCTTAAAGAATCTGGAGTCAGGAGTTCGGCATGGCGTGATTGTTCCCAATGATCTGGATGTCTTAAAGGTAGAGATTATGCAAACAGATCAAAAGCTGGATGAATTGAATGCGACTCGTCGATCAGCTGTTAAAGTTCTATCAATACTTACCGGAAAAACGTTTGATCTGCAAATTGAATTGCAGTTGCCCGGAGAATCATTAAGCACAGAGGGAACCAGACCGGAGTTGCTCTCTTTTGATAAGCAGTTAATCAAGTTTGATGCAGCTTCTTATTTGTCTGCTCAAAAACTTAAGCCACAATTGTATGGTTTTATGCAGGGAGGATATGGTCGCCCCGGTCTGAATATGTTAAAGGATTCTTTTTCTCCATGGGTAATGGCAGGTGTCGGAGCTCATTGGACGATTACTGATTGGAAGCAGTCGAAAAGAGAACAAAAGGAATATGCTCTGCAGAAAGAGATGATTGAAACATCAAGAAGCTCTTTCTTACAAAGCAGAGATATCGCACTTGCAACTCAGCAGGAAGAAATTACAAGACTTGAAAACTTATTGAAATCGGATGAAGATATCGTAGGTGCCCGAGAAAGAATAGCTCATCGTTCTGCTTCAGCCCTTGATAATGGGACACTTACTGCGGCAGATTATATGACTGATCTGAATGCTGAAGTTCAATCGCGGATATTACAGGAAACACATCGTATTCAGCTTGCTCAGGCTAAAGTTTTATCCGATATCATTAAAGGTAAATATCAGTCTAATGTCAAATAAGCTTATCATGGAACGAGTTAATAATATTATAGGTTCAAAATCAATCATTGAAAGATATAATTGTATGCAAAAGGAATGT
>JAUZOB010000424.1 GCA_030706665.1 Bacteroidota bacterium | reverse complement strand
TATTTCAGTTACTCCGGTTACTCCTGGCCCTACGACCATCGGCGGATTTGGAGTGGCACCCGGACAAATTGTCGATCCAGGCTATTTGGACCGTTCTGCTTTTGAAATCATGAATCGCCGCGGATTCTTAAAAGATGTCCGTACAAATTTGAATTCATCTTTCGGAATGAATTGGGATATGAGTAAGGCTGTTACCAAAGGTTTGAGCATGAAGGGGATGGTATCGTATGATGCCTATGCCGGTAGTACTTTGGAAGGCGGAAAAACTGAAAGGCTCTATTTAGCCAATATTAACTACGATACTGATGAGATGACCTATTCTACGAAACGGGCTGAAGAAGGCATGTTGTCGATAGGTAGAAGTGCATGGACTTATTATAATATCAACCTACAGGGTTCAGTTAATTATAGCCGAAAGTTCGGGAAACATGATGTAAGTGGAATGATGCTTGCTCAAAGAGACTTCTGGGATCATGGCGGGGAAATCCCTCACAATGTGATTGGACTTTCGGGACGTGCAGCTTATAATTATGATAGTAAGTATTTCGCAGAATTTGATATGGGATATAACGGTTCGGAACAGTTTGCCCCAAGTCGTCGTTTCGGTTTCTTCCCGGCGTTTTCTGCCAGTTGGGTGATCTCTAACGAACAATTTTTAAAAGATAATCAGATTCTGACAAGCTTGAAAGTAAGAGCTTCAACCGGTAAAGTCGGAAATGATAGAATCTCTTCGGACCGCTTTTTGTATCTTGACAATATTCAACTGGGTGGAGGAAACCTGCAAAGTTTAGGTAACGTTGGAAACGGAGGACAAGAAGTTTATCAGGGACTGATTGGTAACCCTAGCCTTCAGTGGGAAGTTGCGAAGAAGGATAATTTGGGTGTTGACTTCCAGATTTTGAAGGATTTATCAGGTACTTTTGATTACTTTAAAGAACATAGGACTGATATTTTGATTGCTCGTAATACCGTTCCTCAATTCCAGGGTGTTGATGCAGGAAGTATCCCGAGAGCAAATATGGGAATTGTTGACAATCATGGATATGAGTTAGATTTATCCTATAATAAAGCCGTTACAAAGGATCTGACGATTATGGTTAAAGGGAATATGGGTTATAATCATAATATCGTAAGGTATGCTGATGAGGTACAAAAGGATGATTCTTATATAATGCGTTATTGGTCAACGGGCTACAGTATTGGACAACAAAGAGGATACTTGATTGACTGGAAATCGAACGGTGGTTACTGGGTCTCTCAAGACGAGATTAAGAGTAGCGGTTTAACCTATGGCTTTGGATCTCCCCGGGTCGGTGATTTCAAATACAAAGATTTAAATGGCGACGGAGTTGTCGATGATAAGGATATTGCTCCGATCGGATATTCCTCTATCCCGAGAATTACATGGGGGGCTACTTTTGCTGCAAATTACAAAGGTTTTGATTTTACAATCTTTTTCCAGGGTATTGGCAAGTTCTCGGGGACTTATGGTAGCAACGGAGTCTATGAAAATATGTGCCAGGGAACTTATTATGATTATCATATGAATGCCTGGACTTTGGAACGTTACCTTAATGGAGAAAAGATCACCTATCCTGCATTGAGTACCGTAACTACAACCAATCATGTTGCGAATGATTTCTTTGTGATGAGCCGCGCATTTACCCGTTTGAAAAATATGGAATTGGGATATACCCTACCTAAAAGCGGGTTAAAGGCACTTGGAATTAATAAGCTGAGAGTGTTCGTTGGCGGACAGAATCTATATACCTGGGACAATCTAAGAATGGGGAATCTGGATCCTGAATACGATAATTCAATTGGATATCCTATCACTAAGATGTTGAATTTTGGATTAAATGTCACCTTTTAAATTTTAAGTGAAGAAATTATGAAAATCAAAAAGATATATCTTCTGTTCTCATTGGTTGCATCTGCTCTTTATTTTACTTCCTGTAAAAATGATTTAAATGTTGCACCAGATGGAAGAATCACGATGGATCAGGTTTTCTCTGATAAAGATAAAGTAGGAGCCTTTTTAAATACCTGTTATGACAACTTGCCAGTCAAAGGAAATCGTTATTTCTTTTGGACCCGAGGTCCGGTCGAATGGAGTGATGAAGCATGGGATGCTGATGAACTGAGTGTAAACTGGGTTGGATCAGCCCGGTTGTATGATGGGAATGCATCTGCCGCTGATCATCCGATCAATTGGGTAAGTGGAGCCAGTTGGGATAGTTATTACTGGTCAAAGTATTTTACCAATATCCGAAATTGTACCATCTTCTTGGAGAGGATTAAAACTTCTACGGCTAATTTTGACAAACCGGAGGACGAAATGGCACGGAATCGATGGATTGCTGAAGCTCATTTATTAAGAGCTTTTTATTATGCTGAATTGCTGAAATGGTATGGGTGTGGCTTGCCTCTTG
>JAUZOB010000423.1 GCA_030706665.1 Bacteroidota bacterium | reverse complement strand
TTCATGCAAGAACGTATTACGTCTACCCGCCATGGGTCTATTACTTCCGTACAGGCCGTTTATGTCCCTGCGGATGACTTGACTGACCCTGCTCCTGCAACAACATTTGCGCACCTTGACGCAACAACTGTCCTTAGCCGTAAGATTTCAGAATTAGGTATTTATCCGGCAGTGGACCCCCTTGATTCTACATCAAGAATCCTGTCACCTGAGATCGTCGGTGATGATCATTATAACTGCGCACAGCGGGTAAAGGAACTTCTGCAACGTTATCGCGAACTTCAGGACATCATTGCCATCCTCGGAATGGAAGAACTCTCCGAAGAGGACAAACTGGTGGTTCACAGAGCTCGCCGCGTACAGCGCTTCCTTTCTCAACCTTTCTTCGTAGCCGAACAGTTTACCGGTCTCAAAGGGCAGCTCGTTTCGATCGAAGATACAATCCGTGGTTTTAATATGATCATGGACGGGGAAGTTGATAAATATCCGGAAGCTGCATTCAACCTTGTAGGAACAATCGAACAAGCTATTGAAAACGGAGAACGCATGCTTGCAGGATCTAATGCTTAAGCACACACTTAAACGTGTTGAATATGTTTCTTGAAATCATCACACCCGAAAAGAAGGCCTTCTCTGGGGAAGTTAAGCTTGTAAAAGTTCCCGGCACTGCCGGTTCCTTTACAATATTGGACCATCATGCCCCTATTATCTCTACATTGGAGAAAGGAGTTATCAAGGTAATTACCATTGATGGGGATAAGCTTGAATTCAGCACCGACGGAGGCGTAATTCAAATGAAAAGCAACTCAATAATCCTGCTGTCAGAAACAGCCTGATTATTCTAATTTTATATGACTAAAGAGGCTACTTTAACGAAGCAGCCTCTTTATTTTTTTATAAAAAAATTGCCGGCCCTATGGCATAAAAGGCCTCAATTATGAAAAAGTTTCTGATTATACGCTTCAGCTCTATCGGAGACATTGTATTAACAACTCCTGTTATCAGATGCCTGAGAAAAAAGTTCCCCGATGCGGAGATCCATTTTCTCACGAAGCATAAGAATGCCTCTATCCTAAAAGCCAACCCTTACCTTGACAAACTCTATCTGATAGAGAAGAGCATTTCTGAAGTTTTAGAAGAACTAAAGAAGGAAGCATACCACCATATTATCGATTTACAAAACAACTTTCGATCTTTTAAGATCAAATTCTTCCTAAGATCCCCTTCCCGTACTTTTGACAAATTAAACCTGTTAGAGTGGCTGTTGGTCTCTTTCAAGATCAACAAGCTACCCAAAGACCATATTGTTGATCGATACATGAAGACAATCCACCCTTTTCATGTAAAAAATGATTTGAAAGGGCTGGATTATTTTATCCCGGAAGATGAAGAATATGATTTTTCCAGACTCCCTGACTTTTTCAAAAACGGATATGTCGCTTTTGTTTTATCAGGCACCTATTTTACCAAACGGTTCCCGGAACATAAAATAATAGCGGTGTGTAACCAACTCAACCTCCCATTCATTCTGTTAGGAGGAAAATCGGAAATACAAATCGGGATTAAAGTTAAAAGACACACAGGAAGTAATGTAATCAATCTTTGCGGTTCACTAACCATCAACCAGTCCGCATCAATTATAAAAAACGCAGAGATGGTCATTACCAATGATACGGGGATGATGCATGTTGCGTCCGCGTTAAGAAAGAAAATTCTTTCATTCTGGGGAAGCACAGTCCCCGAATTCGGAATGACTCCGTATCTTCCCCACCCCGCATCGAAGATGCTTCAGGTTAAAGGACTCGATTGCAGGCCTTGTTCTAAATTAGGATCAAAGCGATGCCCCATGGGACATTTTTATTGTATGAATAAGATAAAGATAAATGAGATTGCACAATGGATTACCCACAACTATCCGGCATAAATTAATCCGACTATCTTTTCAAGCCATTCTGCATCGACCTCGTCAAACGAGTTCAATTCTTTGCTGTCGATATCCATGACCCCTATGATTGTACCAACAGAATCTCTTAACGGGATCACAATTTCGGATTTTGACCTTGAATCACAGCCGATATGCCCTGGAAACTGGTGTACGTCGGGGACTATGATTGTTTCGTTTCGATTGATTCCGGTCCAGCATACCCCTTGATTACAGGCAAGCACCATGCAGGCAACCGGACCCTGATAATTTGCAACGATAAGATCTCCATCTGTCAGAAGGTAAAATCCGGTCCAGAAGAAATAGTCCATTTTATGATGTAAGACAGCGGAAACTGTAGCCATGCGAGCGCGGGGAAGTTCGCACTTTTCCAACAATTCAGTCAACTGTGAATATATTCGTGAATACCGGTTGTTTTTTCTATGTTTATCCATTTTTCTTTTTTGGTACAAATTTAAAAATCCGCCGGACTTTTTATTTCAGATCCGGATGGACCTATCTCTTTCGATG
>JAUZOB010000422.1 GCA_030706665.1 Bacteroidota bacterium | reverse complement strand
TGTTGGTACTGCGGGCATTATTTCAATGAATCCGGCATAGCTTTGCAATAACATCTCCTGCAATCCTGCCGCACAAGCAAAATTACCCTCTAAGGTAAACGGATTATAAGTAAATGTTGAATAGCCTGACTTAGTCTGATCTCCATTCAGGTGAAAACTATTTTCAGAACAGAATGCTTTGGCAAAAATTTCCAATGATTTCGCTGCCCCATCTCCATCTTTTGCTCTCGCCTTTAAATTCGCAAGCCAGGAATAGGAATAACCGCACCAGTTTGCGGGTCCAATACTATCAAGCAAATGAATAGAGTTCCGAATGATGGTTTGGGACTTTATTCCATCTTCCCATTTCAACAATGACAATGGATAAATAGCCATCATATTCGAGAAATGACGATGCGACTGATTATAAGGCATCGTGGGTGAAATCATTAATTCATCATTTTTTGTCAAAGAATAATCTCCGAACTCCGCGAAAATCTTCTTCCAGTGCACAGACTCACTCTTTAATCCTAATTCTTCGGCCAATTTGGATGCTGTCTGAAACGCGAACTTCATCAATGAAAGATCAAAATTAGTGTTTTGAGGAAACCATGCACGAATATCATTATCATTGATTTCAGGACTTGAACTGATTGGTAGTTTCCGATGTCCGGAACCATCTTTCACGGTTAATGCTTCCAAGAAAACAGCAACATCTTTTACCCATGGATAGGCTTTGTTTTTTAGAAAATCCCGATCCATGCTATATCGCCATTGCAAATAATAATGATGAGCCAACCATGCAGAGATTGATGGAGACAAAGAATACTGAATCCATCCTCCCATCTCATCTCCGGTTAATGTGGTTACACCCGGCACCGCTAATCCGTCCGTTCCGAAATACATTTTAGTATATCGCTTGTAATTAGCTTTATTTGATTCCAGGTGATCAATATATGCTAACCCCTCTTCCAAATGATTGCCGCTATAACAAGGCCAATAACTTAACTGTGTATTCAGATCATGATGAAAATCTCCCTTCCAGGGGGGGATTCGGCCATTATCTGCAGTCCATACGGCTTGTAATGAAATAGGGGGCGCTCCTTTGCGGGATGCCGATCCAAACTTATATTGTTCCAAATACCATTGCCGTTCGATTAAACTATCCGGAACACGGATTGCTGATTTACTCCAAAAGCTTTTCCACCACACTTCATGCGTATTAAAATTAGAGATGTAACGATTGCTCATAGCTTTAAGCGTTACCTCAGAGGCCGTGGGATTAACCTTTTTGTGAGGATATTGGGAAGAAATACTCCATACCCCTTCAATTGTAGTAGCATCTATCTTTTTCCAACGCACACAGATCTCGTAGGTAAAACCGCCCCAACCTTCCTGTTGGTAAGTAATGCAGTTATTCTGTTGCATAATCTTTCCTTGCTTGTATCCAAGCCTTGCCAGATCATCTCCTCCGACAGGGTCACCGGATACTTTTACTTCACCTTGATATTTGGGCGCAATTAACTGAATTTTAGTTTCCTTTGATATATTCTCTAATCTAAACCACCCAACAGGTTTAGTTGCATGGACAAATGTTTTTAGCCGGATTCCATTCTGCCATTTCACTTCACATAAAGCATTCTGCAAATGAAGATGTACCGATTGAACATTGCCCCAATTTTGAGTATCAAACTCCAATGCACCGCCCGGTATTTTCGAAGGAGCAGGTTCTCTGTCATAGGGTGCGTCAAAGTACTTCTGGACAATGCCATAATCCTTTTTCTGCACCTGCTCATAAACCCAGTGATAGCTAAATTCTTTACGATGCAGTCCCTTCATTGGACGTAAATCCCATAAATCAGCTCTGTCAAGCGAAAATCTCAAGTGATTATCCTTCTGCCAGATCAAGGCGCCGATCATTCCGTTTCCCAATGGAATCGCTTTATCCCAGGTATCAGCTAAGACTTTAAAGCTCAGATCATGTTGTTGCGGTGGTTGGGCAAACAACATACAATTCATTAAAAAGAATAATGAAAGAATAATTCCCTTTTTCATTTGATTGTGGTTAATAATGGTTTGTAAATTTTAATTTGTTGCACAATTCAAAATTAGAAGTATTATTCAATTTCTTAGAGAAAATATAAGAACTTCACATCTACAGCTTTCTGCAATAAATAAATCAATACATTCTATTATTCGTAAATTAAATGGGATGGGATGCATTAATCCGGAGGATAGTAATTTGCAGTTTAGAGGAGTAACTGATGTCAAATTCTTTCTATTCAGGGTGTCTAAAATTTATGCTCAATATTTTTAATCCACAACTTCTTCAATTGATCCCATAAAAAAAGAGGTTATCTCATTGACTGAGATAACCTCTTTTAATAAGTGTAGCACGGGAGGAGCGACTCGAACGCCCGACACCTGGTTTTGGAGACCAGTGCTCTACCAACTGAGCTACACCCGTGTAAAAGATC
>JAUZOB010000421.1 GCA_030706665.1 Bacteroidota bacterium | reverse complement strand
GTGGTGACAGGAATCGATGATGCTCAGACCTATCCGTTGAGTGCCCGTTTAACTCTTGGCGCAACGATTAACTTTTAAACAGTTTAGACATGAAGAAAATATTCACTAAATATTCTTTCATCTTTCTTTTCATTGCCTCAATGCTTACTGGCTGTGAAAGTATATTGAATCAGGAACCGGAGAATGCTGTAACAAACGGGAATCTTTGGCAGACAGAGAATGATGTTGACAAAATCTGTAATGGATTGCATAATGCTATGAGCGGGGCATATGGCGGAATTCAGAATTGGTTCTATGGCGAGGTTCATGCTCAGTCATTTGATGCAATGACCAACTGGGCTTGGACGAGCATCTTTTCAAATGATCTGGACGCAATTTATGGTATGTATGATTCCTGGGGGAATGAATATAAAGTTATCTCTTTTAGCAATCTGCTTATTGACAATCTTCATCGGGTTGATATGACTCAGGACCGCAGGGATTATTATGAAGGAATTGCACGGTTCTGCAGAGCTTATTCATATTTATATATTTTGAAGGCATGGGGTGAAGCTCCGCTTGTAACCAGTTCGATTGATGTGAGTGAAAAGAGTAAGGTATCGCAAGATGTATTAGGTGAGTTCATTATCACTGAAGCTGAAAAAGCCAGATTATTGTTGAAACCTTACAGTCAGGAGCGTGACATGAAAGGATCTCCTTTGGTAACCAAACAGATCCCTTCACAGGGGGCCGCAGATGCACTTTTAGCTGACGCATATGCGTGGATTGGTACTATGAAGAATGACCAGACATTATTGAAGAAATCGGTTGAGGCTGCAACCCGGGTTATTTCCAGTCCTGAATATGCACTTGTCGCATCGCCTGAAGAAGTATGCCAGAAGGTGCTATTAGGAAATTCCAAAGAGGGAATCTTTGAAATTGAATATAACAACTCTACTCAGGTGGCATCGCAAGCGGCACATTTGGCCTGTTTCACTGAATCATGGCCGGTAATTCGCAATGAAGCTCCCGGTGATATCAAAAGATGGGATAAACAAGTGGTTATTAACAGCTCTTCTGTAAATAAAATTTTTGACGATCCGAATGATTTGAGAAGAACCAGCTATTTCTATAAACCAGATTCCATGGCTACTGTATCAACAGCAACTACGGGCGGAAGGGCTTATCTGTATAAATGGAGACATCCGGTATTGTCAACAGATGGTTTGAATACACTGAAAGGATTTGAAGATAATATCATTCTTTATCGTTTGGCAGATGTCATTCTTTTACGTGCTGAGATCAATAACCGACTTGGAAATACAGATCTTGCTCTTGCCGATCTGAAAACAATTCGCGACAGGGCTAAAGCTACTTCTTATTCCGCAGCAGAAGGAGACCTCAAACTGGTTATATTGAAAGAGCGTTACAAAGAGTTATACCTGGAAGGAAATCGTTTCTGGGATTTGGCAAGAAACGGTGAACTAAGGAATATGGTTCCCTCTTTTAGTGGATTGACAGATCAGGATGTTGCTGACGGAGCTTTGTATTGGCCTGTGTCACCGGGTGCATTCAGTAAAAATCCATTGATGCGTCAAAACACTTATTGGAAGAAACAGGGCATTAATTAAAAATTTTAATACAATATAAAATGAAGAAATTATTATTGTTACTGGGGGTTGTTTCATTCTTGTTTAGTTGTAACAATGACTATTATATAGACACCGGCGTTGCTAAAGGTAAGCTGGATATCAATATGTATGAATATTTCAAGACCAATCATTATGACTGGGATTCAACCCGGCTCATTATCGATAGAGCAGGCTTAACTGATGTATTTACAGGGGAGAACCCGGATTATAAGCAGATTACCTTTTTTGGACCGACCAATCACTCGATCCGTCAATATATGATAAAGAAAGGCTATAAGAAGGTTGCAGATATTCCGGTTGCCGATTGTGCAAGCATGATCCGGAAGTATATTGTCAAAGGCAAAATGATGAAAGAAGATTTTGCTTTTGAAGTAAAAGGAACTACGGACGGTGGTACGATTGTTACCAAAGACGATGGACGTGATATTCGTGTTTTCCGGAGAAAATCGGATTATGGAAGTGTCGTAGATGCAGGTCCTGTTTCTCTGTACGTGCAGTCGTATGCAATTTCAACAACAATCTTGGTTGCATCGGCCAATATCGAACCGACCAATGGGGTTGTTCATTCATTGAGTTATACCCACATGTTTGGAGATTTTTAGTTTAATCAGAAATTCTGAGAAAAAATGAAGAATATAATATTAGCGTTATCCGCCTTTTCGCTGTTGGTGATTCTTTTTGCCTGTGATGAACCGAAAGGGTACCTTATGACTGATGATGCAAAATTTACACCCGACAGCATGATCATCCATGTTGTGCCGTTAAAAACATATTTTAATCATTATAAATACGCGACTCCCTGGTACTCTACTGCTATCGAAGGCGTTGAAG
>JAUZOB010000420.1 GCA_030706665.1 Bacteroidota bacterium | reverse complement strand
GCCATAAGCTTCTTTTACCAGATTCCAATCATCCGGACTTCCTTTACCTTTTCCGAACCCTCCCGGCCAGCTTTTAAAATCGCAGACAGGAGCTTCTGCATAAATGCAACTTACTTTATGCGGATTCTTTTTAGCCCAGTTATACACATACAATCCGCCACGACTTACTGCCTCAAGTGCTACTTTTTCACTTAATCCATGCAGCTCGGTCAGATATTGATAATACTCATTCCAGATTGCCACTGCTTTGGGACTTCCGATTAAATCATCCGTATTCAGATACGTTACGTAGAATCCTTCGGAAAGAAGAATGCTGTCCATCTCATAATGCCAGTCAGGGAAACGAGCATTCCATATCCAGGGCTTTCCTCCCAATGGTTTTGAAGGACATACAACTCGTGCGCTTCGTCCGTTAAATTCAAAATCATATCGATCAAAACCATGCCATTTGGTTTTAACCCCACCAAACGGGTGCAACACCGGTTTTGCCACTTTCCCTGTTAAGTTGAAATAAATAATCTTTGCAATTTCAGTTGCTCCCGCTGAATTGGGATGAATTCCATCCGAAAATAGCTTTCCTTTCCCAACAAACGGAGTGTATAGATCAATTACATGGAGATTCTTTTCCTCTGCGATTTTCTTCACCAAAGGATTCACTTCATTCTTTATAATTGACTCATTAATTTCTCCTCCATTATTAAATACAGGAACCGCACAACTCAAGATGATCGTAGGTTTTGATTTTAAAGATTCAAATGACCGGATCAGATTTAAGTAATCTTTTTCGAAATCGCTCTTGTATTTCCAATTTTGGGGTTTACTGTCATTTGTCCCTAATTTAATGAGAACGATATCAGGCTGCCATGATAAAGCTTCTTGATAGGCACTTTCTTTGATATAAGGGTAATCGCCTTTAGAAAGTAACGTTCGTCCGCTAACTCCAAAATTTCGCACTTCCCATTTTATACCAAGCATAGTTCCCAATTGTGCAGGGTAAGAATCTCTAGACCGGTCATCTATTGTCGCGCCAAATGTTATACTATTCCCAATACAGGCAACTTTAATGACTTCTTTATGCGATAAAGAATCGACTAGTTGGGCATAACTACTGTTCGAAAGATATAGCACAAACACTATCAGAAACGATATTATTTGTTGCTTTTTTAGCATTATATTCTTGAACATCGGTTTAGATTAAGATTTATTGTTTAACTAAATATAATCATTATAAAATTATAGTCAATAAAATGACTAACCCATAAGTCTTTCGATTTTATTCCTAAATGGAAAAACATAATTATAACACATTGCTGTTGCAATTAATACCCTTATCAAGAAACGCCTATATGTTAATGAGCTTTAATTTTATATTTATCAAATCTTTATTTCCACCTTTTTAGATATCATAATTTATTCTTATAGATAAGATATCTGGATTCCCAAGGAGATATTATTGTATGTTTTTTGATTCCCCTTCCTTTAATTTAAAGTTTTTCAACAAGATAATTTTCCCTCCATTCAACTTAAAGCTATTTAGTTGCAGCTGTCCGGAAAGAACGGTTAACAATGCTTTCCCATCACTGATGGTGCATGTACCCCAGGTATAACCATTGCTCCAGAAGTAAGTACCATTTTTAGAGGTAAAAGACATACTCTTATTAATTCCTGAATAATGGAATCCGCTCCATGCCAACACAGACGCCCAACTTGCCATTGCTCTTCCGTAATGATGTCCGCATTCAGGTTCATCAAACGGATTACGTTTTCTTCCATCAAACCGTTCTCTGATACTCTTAATGCATTTTAATGCATTTTCCGTCTGACCTTCGTACAACATACCTACTGCAGCACAATATTCAAATCCGGTCATTGCCTCTGAGAAGTATGGAAACGGAACTTTAAGCCGGCCTTTAGGCCAACTTCCCATAACCAATCCTGCTTCATCGCCCATCACAAACGAACGCATGTTATTGAAATAATCGCCAAATGAAGTCCGATAGTTATATTTCATGATACTGTTTAGGGTAGTCTTAACATTATCAGACTTTACAAGATAACCCAATCCGCAGATATGAGCCATATACTGTCCTACTAACTGATCGACCAGACAACATTTTCCCAACTGATAATCGGGAATCTTTATTTGAGGATTGTTCTCCCAATCCAGAAATTCTTCGTGATTATTCGGATTTGTTATCTTATGCTCGTAATATTCTCCATTGAACAGATTACTGTCTATCCATTTGCTTCCTTTATCATAGAGAGTTTTGCACGTTTTTTCAAATGCTTTATCTTTCACTGCTGCAGCCATCTTTTGTGCAGCGCGGAGAGCACCCAGATACCAGAGCCCCATCTGTGCATTTGGGCCGAAATAACATACATCCATGGTATTCGACTGTACTCCTTCCATCACACCATCCTTGTTTGCGTCCCAACCTCCTTTGATCCATGCGAAACTCAAT
>JAUZOB010000042.1 GCA_030706665.1 Bacteroidota bacterium | reverse complement strand
GAGAAGTCAGAAGACCTGCCTAATTTCATAACTGTTCATGATATTCGGTAAAAATGCATGGATACCTGATGGCTTTGTCAGCCTCACGTATTTACCCGATTGTATGAACAATTTTTTATCATGAAAAATTGTTGCTTATGCGAAAAACAGGGCTTCTGATCATAATTCTGCTTTTAACTTTAACTGTTCGTTCTTTTGCGGAAGAAGAGATAAGGGATACCATTCATATTCCTGCAATTGAGGTTTTTAAGCCTCGTATCGCTTTTTTCTCTGAAGGAAGTAAAAAGGAACAGTTCGATGTTCATACGATGAAGAGTTTTGAGCTAAACTCAGTCAATGAGCTTTTACTAAAAGAGTCGGCATTGCAGCTAAAATCGTATGGGACTCCGGGATCGGCAACTACTCTTTCTTTGCGTGGTGCAGGTGCAAATCATACCCAGGTTAACTGGAATGGCTTTCCGATTAATTCTGCCACATTGGGAGAGTCTGACTTGTCTTTTTTACCTGTAGGCGGATTTGGAAGTATAACATTAATTCAAAATGCTTCCGGTGCATTATATGGCAGTGGTACTTTTGGCGGAGCTCTTAATCTTGAAAATCAGACAGATTGGAAAGATACAGGACTGAATTTTAGATTGTCTTCAGGATGGGGTAGCCTTAATACATATCAGGGAAACGGGATTGTGCACTATGGGAACAAAAAAATTCAATACCAGGGTTCATTCTTCGGAGGAGAATCTGATGGTAACTTTAAGTATTACGATTATTACTTGTCATCAACTTTAAGAAGACAGAATGCTGCCTGGAATAATTTTGGAGCAATCAACAATGTTTATTTTAAAACCGGGGACCGTTCACAAATCGATGCTGCTGTCTGGTATCAGGTGAAAGACATAAAGTTACCAGCAATTATGGGAAGTGCGTTGGCTGGAACGGAAACACAAAAGGATTCTACCTTAAAAACATTTGTCCGGTATAAATGGTTCGGGAATGCTTCAGGATTGGAGATAAAAGCTGCTTACTTTTTTGATTATATGCTTTATACCAAAAAGGAGACGGCAGAGTCTGCAGGGTATTCGATTTTTTCAAAATACCGTACTGATAGATATTTTATGGATGTTGATTATCGGCATTTCTTTACACAAAATCTCTCTGTTGATTATGGAAGTACTTTTTCTTATTTGACCGCTAAAGTTGATGCTTACAAAAAATTAAAACAAGAGACCGATTTTGCTGTGTTTATGGCCGGGAAATATAAATCATCCCTCAGTATGGCGGAATTGTCGGTGCGAAAAGAATGGAATACTTCTTTTGATTCAAAATTTTTGCTTTCTGCTTCAGGTGTTTGTACGATTATTGAAGATCATCTTCATTTCAGATCGAGCATATCCCAAAAGTTTAGAAAACCTACATTTAATGATCTATACTGGGTGCCGGGAGGAAATCCGGATTTGAAACCAGAGAGCGGCTATTCGGCAGAGGCCGGATTGATTGTTGATGATTTACTTTCTTCTAAAGCTCAGGTGCTTGATTTGGACCTTGCCGTTTATTTCTCGGATATCAACAATATGATTGTCTGGCGTCCGATGGGAAGTTTGTGGACTCCTGTAAATTTCATGAAGGTTTATGCCCGCGGCATTGAGCTTAAGACTACCGATAAGTTTAACGTCGGAAGTTTTGCAGTGGATAATCTTCTAAGTGTAAACATGAATCGTTCGACACAAGAGAAGACAAAAGATAATGATTCGGAGATTGTGGGGCATGATTTATTCTATATGCCATTGGTTTCGACTTTTTTGAACAGTTCCTGGTCTTGGAATAATTATACAGTTTCGGTTTCACATCACTTTACTTCCTCACGATATTATGATGTGGATAATAAGTTGCCGGCATTCCAAACTGTTGATATAATGGCTTCTCATGAATTGAAAATAGGGAAGACACCAGTAGGAATACAAGTAAGAGTCGATAACCTGTTTAATAAAGAATATGAGCTGGTTCGTTCATATCCCATGCCAGGAAGACTTTATTCGATGAAAATAGGAATTCAAATAATCTAATAATATAATCTTAAGAAATGAGAAATCTAAATCAGAAGAACAGTGTGTTAGCACTACTCTTCATTGCAGTGATCTTTATCTTTGGCTCTTGTAAAAATGATGAAGATACTACCTTAAAGCCAGGGAAAGGAATCTTCATAGTGAATGAAGGAGGGTTTGGTAAAAATAACGGAACAATTTCATTATTCGATCCATACTCATTAACCGTAATAAGCGGACTTTATGAATCTGCCAATAATAATGTAGGACCTGGAGATATTGTTCAGTCAATGTCTGCTTTCGATAATAAAGGTTTTATTGTAGTCAATAATTCACAAAAAATTGAAGTGGTTGATATGTCTACTTTTAAAAAAGTACAAACTATCTCACCTCTTTCATATCCAAGATATGTGGCCAAAGCAACTTCGACTGAATTTTATGTATCAAACGGAAATAGTGGCGATGGCACTCCGGGTCAGGTTATTGTATATAATTCGAATACCTATGAAGTCGTAAAAACAATAACTGTAGGACGTGGCCCGGAAAGAATGCTTTTAGTGGGGAATTATATGTACGTCACCAATAGCGGAGGTTATGGAACCGATAATACGGTTTCGGTTATTGATGTGACCACAAAGGAGGTTGTAAAAACTATTACAGTGGGTGACAATCCTGTGGATATTGCTTTGGATAAAGACCAGAATATTTGGGTATTCTGTAAAGGGAAACTGGATCCAAATACATGGCTTCCTGCTTCTAATTCTGCTATCGTTAAAATTGACTCAAAAACTCAAGCGGTTGTTAAGACATTTGATCTGGGACAACAAGTCCCCAGTTATGGAAATAATCTAATTGCAATGAGTAAGGATGGTGCATCGCTCTATTATGATAATGGTGCAATCTATAAATTGTCGATAAGTGCAACGGTACTGCCTACAGAGAAATTGATTAACAAAGATTTCTATGGCATCGAGGTTGATCCTAAGAATGGGAATATTCTTGGACTTGAAAGTTCTGCATCCGGAAAAGGAAAGGTATATTTTTATTCGGCAACTGATGGATCATTAGTTGGGAGCTATACTGTTGGTTATAACCCCAATAGTGCAGTATTCAATTATTAAAATCAGTATAACCTTATGAAGGAGGGCAAACCATGTCCTCCTTTTTTTGTTTTAATGATTTGATAAGATGTTAAGAACTTTCAATTCTTGTAAGTGTAAGGATTCTTTTCTTTCTTTGTAGTTGAATTTAAATAACAAAACATGACACAGATTTCAAAAAACAAAATGGTATCCCTGAAGTATATTCTTCGCTATGATGATGCTAACGGGGAATTGATCGAACAGACCAATGAAGATTCTCCATTATCTTTCCTCTACGGAGCAGGGTTAATGTTGCCAAAGTTTGAAGAACATCTTGCCGGATTGAAACAAGGGGATAAATTCCAGATAAGTCTTGACGCTGTTGATGCATATGGTGAAGTTGAAGATGAAGCAATTGTAGACCTTCCGAAAGAAGTATTCTTCGTCGATGGCGTATTTGACGATGAAATCGTTTTCGAAGGAAATACCGTTCCGATGGTAAGCTCTGAAGGACAGCGTCTTGAAGGTACTATCGTGAAAGTTGGAGAAACCACAGTACAGGTAGACTTTAATCATCCGCTTGCAGGTGAAACTCTTTTCTTCACAGGAGAAATTCTTGAAGTACGTGAAGCTACTGATAAAGAAATTGTTGATGCAACAATGGGACATAACTGCGGTTGTGAAGGAGGTTGCGACTGTGGTGATTCCGAAGGCAAAGATAGTTGCTGTGGAAGCTCCAATAACGGAGGATGTTGTTGCTAATTTTTTAATTTGATTTTCAAATGAATACTTTCGGAAATTTATTCCGTCTCACATCATTTGGTGAGTCTCACGGAGCAGCTATCGGTGGTGTCATCGATGGCTGCCCTGCCGGACTTGAAGTCGATGTTAATTTTATTCAGGCTGAGCTGAATCGACGTCGTCCGGGGCAGTCTAAACTGACATCTCCCAGAGATGAGAAGGATAAAGTGGAATTTCTTTCCGGAATTCTTGATGGTGTGACCTTAGGCACTTCTATCGGGTTTATGGTGCGAAATGCAGACCAGCATTCGTCTGATTATAATAACCTTAAAGATGTTTTCCGCCCTTCACATGCTGACTATACCTATCAGACAAAGTATGGGGTCCGTGATCACAGAGGAGGCGGAAGATCTTCTGCTCGTGAAACCATTGCACGTGTAGTCGGGGGAGCATTTGCCAAACTCCTTCTTAAAAGATTGGGAATTACTATAAATGCGTATGTTTCAAGAGTTGGTGAAGTTGACCTGAATAAAGCATACAGCTGTCTTGATTTTAGTCTTACAGAACAGCATCCGGTTCGTTGCCCCGATCTTGAAACGGCTGTTTTAATGGAACAACGTATATTAGAAGCTGCAAAAGCAGGCGACACTGTCGGAGGATGCGTGTCGTGTGTAATTAAGGGAACTCCGGTAGGTTGGGGGGAACCTGTGTTTAACAAGCTTCATGCCGACCTTGGTCATGCGATGTTAGGGATCAATGCCGTGAAAGGATTTGAATATGGTTCCGGTTTTGAAGGTACCCGATTGAGCGGATCTGAGCATAACGATGTTTTTCAATTGAAAGACAATAAGGTCGTTACAAAAACAAATTACTCCGGAGGTGTACAAGGAGGGATTTCCAATGGTGAAGATATCTATTTCCGGGTTGCCTTTAAACCTGTCGCTACTATCTTCAAAGAACAGGAAACAGTTAACCTGCAACATGATCCGACTGTAATTATTCCTCACGGGCGACATGATGCTTGTGTGTTGCCGCGTGCAGTGCCAATTGTGGAAGCGATGGCTGCTTTGGTTTTGGCTGATCATTTCTTGCTTAATCAAACAAGCCGAATAGAAAACTTATTGTAATTCAAAGGTGATCAGGAGTATTCATCAATATTCACCTGATTATAAATGAGCTTCGCTGCTTTTTTTATGGTAGATATTTCTTAAGTGTCCTTGCAGGGCACTTTTTTATTTTTCTTGCTACTTATTAATTAGACATTTCCGGTCATATAAATATCTTTAAGGTATATTTGCTTAAGAGAGTTTAAACGTTTAAATTAAATAGTGACTCATCAATTCGATTACTTGAAACGTTTGCTGAATCTAAAAATATATCTAACACCTTTATTGAAATATTAGATAGTTTATGTATCATATATTGTGCTATCAGTATTCAAAAAGTATCATTAAAATTCGATTATTGCCTCAGAGAGTAGGAGTAATATCAATATATTTTACTATTTTGGGATTAGCGTAATAATCTGCAAAAACAGGTTGTAAAAAATATAGTTTAGTGTAACAACTAAACAAATAATCTTGCATATTTGACAATACTATATTCTACTGCGCAGTAAGTAACCTTTTAAACCCGGAGAGATGAAAAAGAGCAGGCCGATTTTACATTACCTTTTTTTTATAGGTGGTTTGGTTTTTGTTGGCTGGTGGCTGATTAATAAAGGTAAAGGCATTGAGAATCTGAATATTACAGCTCAGAATATTACCAGTGCAGTACAAGTAAGTGCTTTTGACGGGATTATAAAAAACATGTTACATCCGTTAAGTCTTTTGATTTTACAGATCATGTTCATTGTTGTAATCTCAAGAATTATCGGGCTTCTTTTTAAAAGGATTGGTCAACCTACGGTAATGGGAGAGATTCTGGCCGGTATATTAATCGGTCCGACTTTATTGGGAACTGTTGCTCCGGAGTTTACCAATTTTCTGTTTGCAAAAGAATCTTTGCCCAACTTACATCTGTTTAGCCAATTCGGCATCATCTTTTTCATGTTTGTTATCGGGATGGAACTTGATACCAGTCTATGGAGAAGAAGTGCATTTAAAGCCGTAACTATAAGTCACTCCAGTATCGCATTGTCTTTTGCGCTTGGGATCTTTCTTTCGTATTCTTTTATATTTAAAAAATTTGCACCTCCGGGGGTGAGTTTCATGGCTTTTTCGTTATTCCTTGGTATTTCAATGAGTATCACTGCTTTTCCTGTTTTAGGACGAATCGTTCAGGAAAGAGGGTTAACCAGAAGTCCGCGAGGAACACTTGCTATTACGGTTGCAGCTGTAGATGATGTGACGGCATGGACTTTACTTGCTGTGATTATTGCCGTGATTAAGGCCGGTAGCATACAATCTGCTCTAGTGACAATCCTTCTGACATTTGCTCATATTATATTCATGTTCTATGTCGTGAAACCGTTGATGTCACGACTGGGATCTGTCTATACGGGAAGGGAAATGCTTAATAAAACTGTAGTCGCAACTGTTTTTCTTGTGCTGCTTTTTTCGTCTATAATGACCGAATTGATTGGCATTCATGCTTTTTTTGGTGCATTTCTGGCTGGTGTAATAATGCCTGAAGGAAGTAATCTGAAAAGAATCATGATTGAAAAGATAGAGGACCTTGCATTAGTTCTGTTGCTTCCTTTGTTCTTTGTGTTTACGGGGTTAAGGACAAAAATAATGCTATTTGGCAATCCTGATATGTGGAATGCCTGTTTGTGGGTAATCATAATGGCGATTACCGGTAAATTCGGAGGAAGTGCCTTTACTGCTAAAATTTTAGGACTGAATTGGAAAAGCTCGATTTCTCTGGGAGTATTGATGAATACTCGAGGCTTGATGGAATTAGTCGTACTGAATATTGGATACGATATGGGGGTACTCAGTTCAGAAGCTTTTTCTGTTATGGTTGTAATGACTTTGGTCACGACTTTTATGGCAGGACCTGCTCTTAGCCTGGTAGATAAGTTAATCCCTGAAGCGAAAAAGGTTAAACGTTCAGAGAAACATACAATCCTTATGGCTTTCGGAAAACCGGAGATGGGACGTCATTTGTTACGTCTCTCTGCTATTCTTACCGGGAAGGAGAGAGATCATACAAACTTTATTTCGATGCACATTTCTCCTCATTATGATATTTTGCCTAGCGAAGCAGAGGTCTTTGAATATGAAAGTTTTAAGTTGGTAAAGCAGGAGTCTGCAGCGATGAAGATCCCTGTCAATACTTATTTTAAAGCAAGTGAGGATGTGAGTGGTGAGATCATAAATTACAGTAACACTCAGGTGGCTGATATGCTCATTGTCGGAGCTGCGCAACCTTTATTCGGACAGAATATTCTGGGCGGGAAAATTGGACGGATTCTTGAAGAATCTCAGTCGGATACACTTGTTTTTTGTGATCATGGAACCAGAAAAATACAAAATGTCCTGACTGTTCTTGATAACGCAGAAGAACGTTTTTTGTTGAATTATGTAGATCTTTTAAAACGGAATTCTAATCTATCAAGTGATATTCTGGATTATACCGGAGAATTTGCGTTCAGTGATTCTTCTCCGGTTCGGAATGTAATTGCGAGTGAAGATGCAGGGCTGTTTGTGGATGAATATGATTTCTTAAACGGGTACGATTTGCTTCTTGTTTCAAAAGATAAATGGAGACAAATGGTTATTAATTATCAATTGAAACCTGAAAATCTAAAACCTTCAATCTTGGTTATAAGTCAGGGGGCAAATGTGAATCGTTTGTTGAATACGGAATACAATGCAGATTAACCTCATATAATGTTGTTTACATCTTCGGATTAATAGCTTTTGATAACAATTATAAACAAATTTCGTATTTGAATTATAATGTTTTAACGAGGTAAATTATGAAGTTTGTATTTTGATGGCTTTATAGTTAATCTCTTCCCAAGAATAGTTTAGATTTTCATTATATTCGGCCTTTTTCCAGGCTGTTAATTTTCTTTTATGCATACACGGATCATTCTATTAATTGTTGGATTGGGTTTTGTTTTTTCTTCTGGTTATGGACAATTATCGAAAGGAGGAAAACCTTATTCTTTTTCTGCTTCAATTAATCAGATTAAAAGCTCTGTTCCATTTATAGAATTTAATTGTGTTATACCTGTTGAGCTGAAATCTGCTGAGAATAAGGATGGAGTACATCTGAAGAATTTGCATTTTGCAGAACCAATTGCTACAAATATTACCCCTGAAAATTCTGGAGCTTGGGAAGATATACCCGGTGATAAAAGATTATGGCGCGTTGGCATTCGGTCATGGGGAGCCTATTCTCTTAATCTGATTTTTGGAAAATATAAACTACCTAAAGGAGCAAAGCTCTTCATTTATACTCCGGATCGTTCTACTATATTAGGTGCTTTTACAAGTGAAAATAATCGACAAGATCAAGTATTCTCAACCGTACCTCTTCCCGGAGATGCTATTATACTTGAATATGAAGAACCGAAATCAGTTTCTTCAGAACGAATACTTCAGATTAGAACTGTAAATCATGATTTTAAAGGGACATTTGCGGATGCGGGGCGGAGACCGTTGGGGCTTGCGCAAAGCTGTAATCGTGAAGTGAATTGTCCTGAAGGACAACCTTGGAAGAAGCAACGTAATGCTGTATGCCGTATTCTTATAGCAGGAACGGATTTATGTACTGCAACTTTATTGAATAATACGGGGAATGATAAATCTCCGATGATTATTACAGCCTGGCACTGTCTGACAAAAGCAGAAAATGCTTCTACTACAATTTGTCTGTTCAATTATGAAAATCCAATATGCGGAACACTTGACGGTGATGTCTCTCATACAATCTCTGGTGCAAAATATCTTGCCGGATCTGATAGCCTTGACTTTGCATTGATGGAGCTAAGTACCCCACCACCGGCATCATTCCAACCTTATTATGCAGGATGGGACAGAAGTATTATTGCTCCTGATTCAGTTGTGTGTATTCATCATCCCAATGCTGATAATAAGAAATTAGTGTCAGATCATTCAGCTCCGCAAATTGGGACTTATCCCGGATTTGTGAAAAATAATTTTTGGAATATTGTTCGTTGGCAAAATGGAACTACGGAGGGCGGTTCTTCAGGATCTCCTTTATTTTCAACAAATCAATTATTTGTCGGAACTCTTACCGGAGGAAGCTCAACTTGTGATTCTCCGGTAAACGATTTCTTTTCAAAGATTAATGGGAATTGGGAACATTATTCTGCAAGTGATTCTCAGCTAAAGGATTGGCTGGATCCCATGAATTCAAATGTTCAAAAACTGGAAGGGTACGATCCCTATCCATCTTCAACTGCTTGCAATGCATTTGTGAATGTGAATGCAGATGAAAAAGCAGTGGTTCAAAAAGTTACTAATGGAAAAGGGTACTGGTCAGGAAACAATAGTCTCGGGTATACTGAAGTTGCAGAAAAGTTCACAAATTCAGAATCGTGCACTATTTCGGAAGTTGGTTTAATGGTTGCTAAGTCATCTTCTCCTACTGCTACAGGAAAGATCACCGTGAAAATATATGAAGGGAAAGATTTGCCAGAGACCTTAATGGGACAAAAAGATGTGCCTATGACTAATCTGGTAAAAAATGCGATGAATTTTGTAACATTTCCCAGTCCAATAAGCATTCATGGAAACTATTTTATCTCATGTAAATTCTCGTATAGTACTGCATCGGATACTTTCGCATTATATCATGCTCAACCTCGCGGAATTGGAAAACTTAATACCAGTTATTGCCGTTTGGGAAATAGCTGGTTTATGTTACCGGAAAAAGCTGGAAGAGATTTTACGACTTCATTGCTTATTCAATCTATGCCATGTGATGTGGTTGCTGCTGAGATTGGAGACACAGTTCAGGTACAACCTTTTAAATGGAGCATCGATTCTAAATTACATCTATTGAATGTTGTATCTTCTTCGTCTGTGATAACAGACATTCATGTGTATAATCTTTTGGGACAATCAATGCGGTGTGATGTTGTTAATAACTCATCACAAAATTATCAAATTGACCTTTCTAATCTCGTGACCGGGGTTTACATTGCGAATGTAAAAACTAAAGCAACATCCTATTCTTTTAAATTCAGTTATATACGACATTATTAAGGCTGTCGGAACACTGCTTTGTTCTTGCCGGTTCTATATTTCCAGTCGGGTTTCTTCTCTTCAATTTTTTATACAACTTGAAATTTCCTGATATGGCAATTATTCCATGTTAATTTGTAATGAGTGGACCTACCTCTGACATTTGAAATTTCCACAAATGGTAATTATATCTCTTCGTCGGATCTTCCTGTTTTTTGGGGTATTATTAAAATTTTAGAGAAACCAAGATCCTTAGTTTTATGATTCTTCTGATATCTTATACCTCACAGATATTTTTAGGACTGGGCTATTCCGATTGCATATTTATTTTGATGTATTTATGTTAGGGAATAATGTTCAGTTCAAAGAAGGTGATTTTTTGAGTGCTTTAGAATTGCATATTTGAAAACGTTTTAAGGATATGGGTGAGATATTAAATTCAGAGAAATTATGAAAAAGGAGATATTGGGGAAATTAGTTTCAATACAAAACTCAGGAATATATAAATGAGGTGACAAATATTCGAGATTCAGGAGTGAGACGGTTACTTTTTTTTTGCATATTTACTCATTCAGTCCGATCTGTGTTTTATATTCAAAAAACTACTTGTGATTCTAAATAATATCATTTGAATGTAGTTTAAACAAATCAGATTAAAATTGATGCCGTGCATTGACTTTGTCGGAATCAAAACATAAAGAGGAGTGATTGTCTTATTATTTACAAGCATTTGCTTATGAAGAAATTATTTTCACTTTGCTTTATTCTTGCTTTATGCATGAGTGGAGTATATGGACAGTATTTTTCAAGTGGTCAGGATCCGGCAGGAATAAAATGGAATCAGATTAAAACTTCACATTTTAGAATAATATATCCCAAAGGCTATGAGAAGCAGGCAAACCGAGTTGCATCGATGCTTTCGAAAGTTTATAATTATGCCGCAGTTTCATTAAAAACTTCTCCCAAACCAATCGATGTTATATTGCACAACCACACGATACAGGCTAATGGATTTGTAGCACTCGCTCCGCGAAGATTGGAAATGTATACAGTTCCTGATCAGGAAACATATGGCCAGGATTGGTTAGAACAACTTTCAATTCATGAGTTCAGGCATGTTGTCCAGATGGATAAACTTGATTCCGAGATCCCTCTTTTATTAAAACTCATACTGGGAGAGCAGTCTACAGCTTTAATCACAGGTACTTATGTGCCATTTTGGTTTTTGGAAGGGGATGCTGTCTGTACCGAAACCGCATTGGGAAATACAGGAAGAGGAAGATTGCCTTTCTTTCAACAGGGACTAAAAGCTCAGGTTGTTGAAAAAGGTTCATATTCATATTACAAAGCTGTGCTTGGATCCATGCGGGATTATGTTCCCAATCATTATGAATTAGGATATTGGATTACTGGTGAGGCTCGCCAGTTATATGGTCGAGCTGTTTGGGATAAAACGCTATCTTATATCGGACGCAATCCGATTGATCCATGGGCTTTTGATGATGGATTGAAAAGTGCGACGGGAAAGAATAAAGTAAAACTTTATAATCAGATATTTACTGAATTAAGAGCAAAATGGAAAACGGATGCAGATAATCGATGTGGAGTTTCAGGAATAGTTGTTAGTCCGCAGTCAAAACATTATCAGAGTTTTCGCTTTGCGCAATTTCTAAACAATAACGAAATTGTAGCAGAAAAATCATCCCTCGATGATATCGCCCATTTTGTGTTAATTGATAAAAAAGGAAAAGAAAAGAAGTTGTTTCTTCACGGAGAACGAACGAATGAACCTTTATCTCTGGTAAATAACGTCTTGATTTGGAGTGAGAGACGACCCGGAGTACGTTGGGGAAATAGTGACCGGTCAGTAATTTGTATGCTCAATGTTCTTTCCGGAAGTTTTAAAACTTTGAAGATCAAGAATTCGAAGCCTGCATCTCCTTCGCTTTCTCCAGATGGGCGTTTAATTGTTTTTGCAGAGACAGATTTGCATGGTGATCATTTTATTTCGGTTTATGACATTCAAAAAGAAAAGGTTATAAGGAAAATATCGAGTCCTGAGAACTTATTTTTTATGACTCCTTCCTGGGATTCCGATCAGAAAAATATATTCGCTATCGCTGTGGGAGAAAAGGGTAAAGCATTAATAAGAATAGGAGTTCAATCCGGTCAGCTTGATATTTTAATCCCGTTTGGAGCGACAGAAATTGGACAACCACAGGCACTTGGAAAATATATCTTTTTTAGCGGAGCTTATAGTGGAACGGATAATGTCTATGCTCTTGATCGCCAAACCTTAAAGATATATCAGGTTACCGATTCAAAATTTGGGACACGTGATATTGCAATCTCTCCGGATAAAAATCATTTATTGGTCAGTGATTATTCTTCAAAGGGTTATGCATTAAAAGTAATTCCAGTTGACAACACCAATTGGAAGGATATTGACATTCGGAATTACAGTCATTTTGAACTGGCAGATCAGTTGGCAGCTCAGGAGCGGGGAGTGATTGATTTTAAACAAGGTACGGATTCGCTATGCCAGGCTAAGCGCTATTCAAAAGTCGGGCATTTGCTCAACTTTCATAGCTGGGCCCCTGTTTTTATTGACATTTCAAATCAGCAGGCTTTTTCGGGTGTTTCTGTTATGTCGCAAAATGTATTGAGTACTCTCGATTTAGTTGCCGGGTATAAATTTGATCCGACTGAAAAATATGGGAAGTATAAACTCAATTTCACATATAAGGGCTTCTTCCCGATTTTAGATTTCGAATATACTGGAGGTAAAAATGCCTCATGGTATTATCAATTAAGCAACCCGAAATACGATACTTACGCCGGGAAAATGATATATCAAGACACTACTAAAATTCGTTTCTCCTGGTGGGAGAATAATTTTAAAGTCGGAGCATCACTTCCCTTTAACCTATCCGGTTTTGGATATCAAAGGTTTATAAGTCCTAGTGTTAGATGGGAGTATACTCAGTTTGCACATAACGCTTCTACATTTTCTAAATTCTATCATAACAGTCAATACCTTGATCTGAATTTATATGCCTATAATCTACGGAATACTTCAGAGCAGGATATCACACCTAAATGGGGAGAAATTATTAGTCTGACGTACAAGAATACAATTTTAAGTGATGTACATTACGGAACTCTGATAGCTGCACAAGGGATTTTGTATTTACCTGGTTTCTTTAAGAATCATAGAATAAACATCTATGGTGGAGTTCAGCAAAAAGACGTAGATACAAATTATTTTTCAGACCAAATTCGAATAGCCCGAGGATACCAATCATTTATAAATACTCAGCTCGCAACGTTGAATGCTGATTATAAATTTCCGATCTGCTATCCTGACCTTAATTTAGGAAAATTGCTATATATGAAGCGACTAAAGGCCGGACTTTATTACGATATAACTCAATTTGACTCATTTTATAACTCGAACAATAAGAGAATACCTTTTACTGGTAATATCAGTTCATATGGGGCTGAAATCAGCCTTGACGGACATGTATTGGGTTTTCCGGCTCCTGTAGAAATTGGAACACGTATATCATACCTTCCAAGTAGTCTCGGATGGAATACTGCCATGATGTTTTCTATTAATTTTTATGGCTTTTAGACTTTAAAATCAGCACTGTAAGTTCAGCAGGCATATCAATCCGGCCTGGGAATCCTAAAGCCCCCAGGCCGGTATTTACATAGAGATACTGATTATTCATCTTGTACAATCCGCCCCATTCTTTAGATAATATAGAGGCAGGGCTAAATAAAAAGCCATCGAGTTCTACTCCGAATTGCATTCCGTGTGTATGTCCCGAAAGTGTTAATTGGATATTTGTTTTCTCACGCACTTCTTTATTCCAATGGTTTGGATCGTGGGTGAGCAATATCTTAACTGCAATATTTTGGGTGCGGGTTAGGGCTTTATTTAGATTCCCATATCTTGGGAAAGGAGGGTTTCCCCAATTTTCTACCCCAACTAAAGCGATACTATCTTTTCCTTTTTTTATAGCTACCGATTCATTTCTCAATACACTGAATCCCATATTCTGTTCATCCTGCATGAGACGATCGAGATTCGCCTTTTTTTCCTTTGCTGATGACCATTTCGAATAATCCCCATAATCATGGTTGCCGAGAATGCTGTATTTCCCATAGGATGCCCGGATTGATTTAAAATATTCAAACCACGGAGGGGTTTCATGGGCAAAATTGTTTATCATATCTCCTGTAAATACCACTATGTCAGGATGGTAATTGTTGATTTTATCAAGATGGAAAGAGTTTCCAAATGGAGCTAAACTAGGTGTTCCTGCATGGAAATCGGAGATTTGTACGATACAAAAGTTATCAAAGCTTTTAGGTAAGTTTTCAATGGGTATTTCAACCTTATGAATCCGCACATCTGTTTTACCAAAGAGCATACCAAGCGAGATTGCCATAAAACAAATAGAAGATAGAATAAACCCGATACGAACAAAAAGAAGGTTGTCCTTTTTGAGTAAACGAAAGAGTTTTAATCCCAAACCTAAAAGAGAAGAAAGAGAAAAGATAACTTTTGGCAATAGGAAAGTGAATAATAGAGCATTTATATAAAAGTAGGGTCTGAAGTCGGATACTGATCTGGGATCTTTCAATTTGTAATAAACAATGAAGAGAATGTATAAAACTCCAAAGGAAAGACTATATCCCAGAAGAGGATATCTCTTTTTACCGGGGAAGAGTTTTCTAAAACCAAGTATTACTGTCAGGTCAAGTAATAGAAGGAACGCCAGAATAAACCAAAATGTAATATCAGAAATTCCTCTCATATCGTTAGGGGTTATAGATTAATAATCTATTATCGATTTTTACTTTTATTGGTTTCTAGATTTTTCTCAAACTTATGTCAATCATATCTTCTTTGTGAAAAGATACTTTAATTAGAGATTGAATGGTATAAAACAAATTTAACAAAATTTAGTCTTGATAAGGATGTATCGGTCAATTTGTTGAATAAATGAGTAAAGTTTATAAAAACATCCCAAATTACAATCTATAAAATCAGCAGTTATCTTCCTGTAATAAGGAACTTTAAGGAACAAAACAGCACTTCTTAAATGCCTTAGATTTGAATATTTGGATTTAGCACGGGTAATGAATAGAAAAATACTACTCACTTAAAGCATTCGCTTAGATATTCGTTTTGAAATATTGATCTTGATATTTGAGAAGGTCATTGTATCCTTAAAATCAAGAATTGATTCAAAAAGCTGTATCAAACTCGAAAAACTTTCATGGTGAGTTTTTATTCAATCTGATATATTCAATTGGTGCAAATGATACTGAGTTGGAAAATCTGATTCATGAACGAAATAATCACAGAATTTACAATTAGGGCAATAGGAGACAGTTGCTTTTATTCCCACTTCTATTTTTCCAACTGTATAAACGGAATATGAATATTGGATTGGGCATATTACAAAATTGAATGATGAAGCAGAAGTGTGTTGTAAATCTTAATTCCGGTAAAAATGTCAGTACCATACGAAATCGTTATTAGAAGAATTAGTGAGTTTACAAATTGAAATTGGTAAAATAATAAAATAGACTG
>JAUZOB010000419.1 GCA_030706665.1 Bacteroidota bacterium | reverse complement strand
TTGGAAGAGAAACCGGACTTCATTGTATCGGGCATTAACCATGGGCCCAATACTGCGGTCAGTGTACTATACTCCGGAACGATGGGGGCTGCGATCGAAGGATGCATTCATGGCATTCCGTCAGTGGGATTTTCATTATGTGATTATTCCCCAAATGCTGATTTTTCAAAAGCAAAACTTTGTGTTGCAAAGATATTTCAACAAATTGCAACCAATGGAATAATTCCGGGAACGTGTTTGAATATAAACATTCCCAAAGGAGAATCTAAAGGAATTATGATATGCAGACAGACACAAGGGAAATGGGTTGAAGAATTCGATAAGCGGACAGATCCGTCACAACGTGACTATTACTGGCTTACCGGTCATTTTAAAAATTTTGAACCTACTGCTATGGATACCGATGCTTATGCAATAGAAAACGGATATGTAGCAATTGTTCCGGTTACCATTGACATGACGGCCTATCATGTAATGGAGAATCTCCAAAGCTGGAATTTTTGATTCAGGATGAAGAAGAAAAAATATGACAGGATCTTAAGCGGCGCACTGACCGGCTTGATGATTCCAATAATGCTATTTGGAACAATCTACCTGGTTCGTTATCATCAGATCTCCGCAAAATCATACCTTGTCCGGTTATGGGATCTGAAACTTCTGATCAAGTTGCTCAGCCTGTGTGCTTTTCCAAACCTGTTGCTCTTTTACCTCTTTATACGCACAGAGCGTCTTTTAGCGGCACGAGGAGTCTTGTTAGCTACATTTATCTATGCCTTTATTGTAATGTTCTATAGTTTAATACAATAAACATGAAATATTATATCATAGCCGGAGAGGCGTCCGGAGACCTGCATGCGTCAAACCTCATGAAAGCCTTAAAAGTAGAAGATTCTGATGCCAATTTCAGATATTTCGGAGGAGACCTGATGCAAGCACAAGGAGGTGTACTTGTGAAGCATTACAAGGATGCTGCCTTCATGGGCTTTCTAATGGTGCTCAAAAATATAGGAACTATCCGCAAAAACTTTCAACTCTGTGAACAGGACCTGCTCGAATATCAGCCCGATGTTCTGATTCTTGTTGACTATCCCGGTTTTAATCTCAGGATGGCAGAGTTTGCCAAAAAGCACAACATCAAAGTTTACTACTACATCTCTCCCAAGATTTGGGCATGGAAACAATCGCGTATCAAGAAGATCAAAGCATTTGTTGATGAGATGTTCTGTATCCTTCCCTTCGAAGTCGACTTTTACAAACGAATGAATTATCGGGTCCACTATGTGGGAAATCCCTGTCTCGACGCGATTGAAGCCCGCACTTGTAAAGGGGAATCGATCGAAACATTTTGCGAAAGGAATCATTTGTCAAATAAACCCATCGTCGCTTTGGTCCCGGGAAGCCGCAAGTCAGAGATTCAACATAACCTGCCGATCATGGCAAAAGTGAGTGAGCATTTTCCGGAATATCAATTTGTGATAACCGGCGCCCCGTCCATGGATATGCACGTTTACAAAGAAGCGCTCGGAAATCATGACATCCCATTAATTTTCGGCCAGACTTATGAGACACTGCAGCAATCGGCCGCAGCATTGGTCACCTCCGGAACGGCCACATTGGAAACAGCTTTGCTGAATGTCCCCCAGGTTGTATGTTTTAAAGCCGAAGCAGGAAGAATTGGTTACCTGATTGTTCACGATTTACTTCTCAAAACTCCCTGGGTCTCGTTAGTCAATCTTACGGTTGACCGGGAAGTGGTTAAAGAAATCCTGCAACACTATATGACCGAAGAATCCGTCAGGGAAGAACTCGACCGGATTCTGTCGAATGAAGAATATCGTGAAAAAATGTTGGAGGGATATGTCGAGCTACATCGTCGCATCGGGACTCCCGGAGCATCAGAAAAAGCAGCCCGTCTGATTACAGAACTTTTAAGTCTAACCGATTGATAATGCAATCTAAATAATATTGATATGTACAGCTTATTCAAAAAGGAAATCAACACCTTTTTCGGATCGCTGATAGGATACGTGGTTATTATTATCTTTTTACTAACCACCGGTCTGTTCCTATGGGTCTTCCCTGGTAATTTCAACATCCCTGATAACGGCTACGCCACCCTTAACGGATTATTTGAGCTGGCTCCCTGGATCTATCTGTTCCTCGTTCCGGCAGTTACAATGCGACTTTTTGCAGAAGAGAAAAGAACGGGAACACTTGAATTATTGCTGACCCGTCCCCTTTCCGGCTGGAAAGTTATCTTAGCCAAATACCTATCCGGCCTTACCTTAGTAGTAGTTTCACTCCTCCCCACCCTGATTTATTTCCTATCGGTATCATTACTCGGTAATCCGATCGGAAATATTGACACAGGAGGAACCTGGGGATCCTATATCGGGTTATTCTTTTTAGCTTCGATCTATGTCGCAATTGGCATATTCGCATCCGTACTCTCCGAAAATCAGATCATTGCATTTCTTCTGGCAATGTTTATGAGTTTCCTAGCTTA
>JAUZOB010000418.1 GCA_030706665.1 Bacteroidota bacterium | reverse complement strand
GATCTTCACAAAATGTCATGCCCGTTGTAGCCTGTCGGAGATTACTGATCGACCCCGATTGAATCAATCCACCCAAAGACCTGAATCGCTTTAACAACCCGATCGTCAATCTTTCAGTATCCACCTTGTACTCCCTCATGGTCAGTGCCCATGGATAGTTATCACAACAGATAGCACTTAGGTCATTGCTTTTTGCCGTTCGAATCAGGAGACTTTTATTTTCTCCTGAATTCCCATCGATTCGATCAATCCCGGAGAGCATAAAGGAAGGATAGGGGGGCTTCTGATAGAAAGCGATATACCTTTGCGGAATAACTAGATGAGGAGACATTTTTTGCAAATATCTGATCATCCGATATTCTTGTTTACTCTTCAAAAGATTGGAAATACGAAATGGGAATAACTGAGTATAATCAAATTCTCCATCACCTCTTTTAGGCTCTCCACTATATAAAATTACACGTAATCCTTTACGAGCAGCCCGAAGAGCAACGAGAGATACGGCAAGAGATTTCCCGTTTATTACAAGATCATATTGCTGATTGTGGGACACTTCTTCCTTCTTTTCCATTCTGAAAACTTTCTATCATTAATCAAGCACCTAAAATTAACAGATTCATCGTTTCAATTCTGAAGTAATTACGTAAGTTTGTAGCCATTAAAACATTCAGATTTTGCAAATGTTAGGAAAAAGATTGATTTATTTGCTACTTATAGGATTTGCCTATTTGGTTTTCAACTCATCATGTGCAAATCAGGGAATGCCTACAGGCGGCCCTCTTGACTCTATTCCCCCTGTATTATTAAATAGCGTCCCCAAGCTGAATGAAAAAAATGTCAAAGCATCTGAAGTCGCTTTGACTTTTGACGAATATATAATTCCCGACGAAGTCAATAATAAACTGATTATCTCGCCACCTCTTAAACGTCGTCCGATTGTCAGGATGAAAGGAAAAACTTTGCTAATTCAGTTTAAAGATACGTTACGTCCTGAAACGACCTATTCTTTCAACTTCCAGGATGCAATTGCCGATAATAATGAAAGGAATCCGATCCCGGACCTTAAGCTTGCTTTTTCAACCGGGAACACCATTGATTCCCTACGTATCAGTGGAACAGTGCGCGATGCATTCACTCTTGAACCGTTAGATCTTATCAGTGTCTTTCTGTACAAGGATTTAAGCGATTCTGCAATATACCGGGGGAAACCGGATTATATGGGAAGGACCAATAAGGAAGGTTTTTTTGAGATTGTAAATATTCCCAAAGAGAAATTCAGAATCTTCGCATTTAAAAATGAAGCCAATGATTATCGATTCAACCCCGAAAAAGATCAGGTTGCATTCTTGAACAAAGTAATCACACCCGACTCTCGTTTTAACAATTCAGCGCTTCAAAAGATCGTAAGAGGGAAAGATACCATAACAGTAAAAGGTAAAACCGAATATCTTCCCGAACCCCTTTGGCTTATGGCTTACCGCGAGCCATATCGGACTCAACGTATCGAAAACTCAAAGAGGACACAAAAAAACCATTGTGTTTTCAATTTCCTGGCTCCGACAGACGATGCCTTGAAATTTGAGCCAATTCACCCCAAGATAACAGGCGATTGGAATATTATTCGCAAAGGAGTAAACAAAGACACAATCGACATGTGGATTACCCATCCTGATCTATTGAAACAAGATTCGATCATGATGCGCGTAACATACAACAGACCTGATTCAGCCGGTAAATTAGCTCTTACATCCGACACAGTCGCTCTCTATTTTAAAGATCTGACAATAACAGACCGGGTCAAAAAGAAAAAGAAAAAAGGAGAGGACAAACCTGAAGTTCCGACCTTCTTACTTTCCTCGAATACTTCAAAAGATTTTGATTTGAATCGTGACATTGTCTTCAAATTCAGCGAACCAATTCAGAAAATCGATACATCAATGTTTCATCTGGACATTAAACAAGATACAATATATCTCCCTATTAAGAAGTTGATACAACCTGATCCATCTAACATTCTTCAGTACACACTGAAGCACAATTGGCAGGAGCGAGCGGAATATCGACTAACCGTCGACTCGGCAGCTGTAAAAACAATCTCCGGTGCGATCAGTCTGGCTTATAAGCAAAACTTCAATATACAGGCCGAAAGCTTTTATGGAAAGATCATCGTTAAACTGACAGGGCCAAAAGATAATTGCATTCTCCAGGTCATTGAAAATGACGACAAAGAGCAAATACGAAGTCAACAGATCATAAAAGCAGGGGAGACCGTAACATTTAGTTATCTCCAACCCAAAAAATATAAGCTTAAAGTAATTGTTGACGCAAACAAGAATGGGAAGTGGGACTCCGGAGACTTACGATTAAAACAACTTCCGGAAGAAGTTTACTATTATCCTGAAATCATAAAACTTCGTTCGAACTGGGAAAGAAACCTCAATTGGAATGTTGCTCTTCAACCCGGAAAGAAAGTTCGTGATCCGGAAGTAGAAGCCGAAGAACTGAAAAAGAAACAGGAAGAGAAG
>JAUZOB010000417.1 GCA_030706665.1 Bacteroidota bacterium | reverse complement strand
GGATTTTAAAAAGATGGTAAAGAACTATAAAAAAGATATAAATAAAAATAAGTACTAAGAATAATAAATATTTATACACAATGTGGGCTTTTCTTGAGACTGTAAAATGAACTGTGTCAGTGATAAAAAAAATTAATAAATTCACTCACACAGTTTTTTATTATGGAAGAAGCATTTGATTTTGAAAGTTTCAAACGCGAAGCGTTAGAACAATTAAAAACCGGTAAGCCATTATTAGGTAAAGATGGAGTATTTGCACCGTTATTGGAAAACCTTCTAAATGCTGCATCAGAAGGAGAAATGGATGCTCACTTAGATACTACAAAGCGATCCTGTGGCAACCGACGCAATGGCAAAATGACCAAACAGGTGCAAACCCAATTAGGGGAAGTGACAATTTCTACACCACGAGACAGAAATGCCAGTTTTACACCTCAATTCATTAAGAAGAGAGAAACAATACTTGCCGACGGAGTAGCAGATCGTATTATTGGCCTCTATGCCTTAGGAAACAGTACAAGGCAAATTAGTGACTGGATGGAAGAAAACCTGGGGGATCGGGTCTCAGCAGAAACCATCAGTGCTATTACCGATCGTGTTCTTCCGGAGATTCAGTCATGGAGGAGTCGCCCCATAGAAGATGTTTATCCCATTATATGGATGGATGCCATTCATTATAAAGTTATGGATGAGAAAAATCGTCCGGTAAGCCGTGCTATTTATAATGTCCTCGGAGTCAATAAAGCGGGAAATAAGGATCTGTTAGGAATGTATATAGCCCAAAATGAAGGAGCCAATTTCTGGTTATCTGTACTGACAGATCTTCAAAATCGTGGAGTAAAAGACATCTTGATTGCTTGTATTGATAATCTGAAAGGATTTGCTGACGCGATCAATAGTGTCTTCCCGGAAACGATTGTTCAATTGTGTGTGATCCACCAGATTCGGAATTCGATCAAATATGTCGCCAGTAAAAATCAAAAAGAATTTATGCTTGATCTAAAGAAAGTGTATCAAGCTGTAAATAAGGAAACAGCAGAAACCGAATTGCTCAATCTCGATGCCAAATGGGGTGAACAATATCCAATTGTAATTCGTTCCTGGCAGGAAAACTGGGATCGGTTATCTACCTATTTCCAATATACAATGCCCATCCGGAGACTGATTTATACCACAAATGCGGTGGAAGGATATCTCCGGCAGATTCGAAAAGTGATTAAAAATAAAGGAGTTTTCACGAATGATACAGCCTTGGAAAAGCTGGTTTATCTGGCCTATCGTAATATCCAAAAGAAATGGAAGATGCCTATTCCCAATTGGGGAAAAACAGTTCAGCAATTGGCTATAATTTTTGAAGATAGATTAACTTTGTTCCCGGAACCTTCAGCTTGAAAAGCTATTAAAACGAGAATAACTTTCTTGACGTTTCACTAAAAGTTATTACCCGTTTTAACAGCTCATCATCAGAAGACAATAAATTTGATGATATTTTTCTTTGACACAGTTTATCTTACACTCCCTATGAAAACTACAATTTTAGGCAAATATTATTATTGGATTTGGGCTGATGGCATAATGAAGGCAAAAGAAAGATTCCCAGATTCCAATATTTATTGGAAGTTCATGTTAATGTTATCAATGGTAGTTTCTTGTGGGGGCTTTTCCATGTTTCTCTATATACTTATAGGTCGATATCTTTTACTGCCTTGGCCTCAATTAAATCTATTTGAAAATGCCTTTATTGAAAAAACAACAAGCGCATTGGTTTTCTTCATGCTGCCGTGGTTTCTTATACATTATTATTTCGTTTTTTGGAAAGATAAGTATCAATCTTTTTTGCCCAAATACGAATATAGAAAAGGGAAACTATTTACTAACTTTTTTCTCGGTATAATATTCATTCCTTTGTTTTTATTAATCTTTGGAGTAATTATAGCAAAGATGTTAGCAAATTGATTTAGCAGTATAGCCACTATAAAGTAGAAAGCCCGAAGCAGTGAAGTGTACCCCAAAAGTTGTGCTTAACTTTTGGGGTACACTTCACTGCCGAGTTTTTCTTATAATAACAAGCTTTGTAATTTGCTTTTAGCAAAGAATGCATTAAGCATTGCGTACACATGGTTTTTATCTTCAGGCGTAAGCTTTTTGTAATCGGAAAACTTGAATCTGCAGTTTAAGTTCAGAAACCAGAGATATTCCACTCAACACATCCATAATAGCTGTAATCGGCGAAAATCGGAAATATTAATTCTGCAGCTTATTGGAGAGAAAATGAAAAGCGTTCAAATTCGTAGACGCTTCGCTCAAAATTGAATATTTAAGGATCAAGACTACCCAGTGCAAGAAATACTTATCCTGTGGCATATAAAAAACAAAGCCCCGGCTCAATAAAGAACCGGGGCTTGAAAAGGGTGGCGACGACCTACTCTCCCACCTTTTGGGCAGTACCATCGGCGCACTCTGGCTTAACTTCTCTGTTCGGAATGGGAAGAGGTGGAACCCCGACGCTATTGTCACCTAATTACTTTTAGGTTACTG
>JAUZOB010000416.1 GCA_030706665.1 Bacteroidota bacterium | reverse complement strand
TCTTGAAGAAGCAGACATCATCACTTTGCATGTCCCGCTTCAGCATGAAGGACCGGACAAAACCTTTCACCTCGCCAACCGTGATTTTTTCAAAAAGCTGAAACGAAATCCCATATTTATCAATACCTGCCGGGGGGAAGTTACGAATGCTACCGCACTCAAAGAAGCAATCGAAAAAGAGCGTATTTCAGGAGCTATCATTGACTGCTGGGAAAACGAACCTCATCTGGACCAGGAATTAATGAGAATGGTTGACATTGCCACACCGCACATCGCCGGATACTCTCGCGATGGCAAAGCAAACGGAACCACTATGTGTGTTCAGGCAATCAGCCGTTTCTTCAAACTGGGGATTGATAACTGGAACGCAGAAGCCACGGAAGCTCCCGCAAATCCGATCATAACTCTCGAAGAAAACGAATCGGATCTTCTAAAATTAGTAACGCAAGCGGTGTTAACAACCTATCCGATATGGAAAGATTATGAACAATTGTTACATTCTCCCGAGGCCTTCGAAAAGCAACGCGGAGACTATCCTGTCCGGAGAGAATACCGAGCCTATACAATCAAAGGCGGCAATGCAGAAGCCAGATCCGTACTAAAAGAATTAGGATTTAAAATAGAAGCATAAAATATCCAATTTATTTTCCAATCACGAATTTATTTTACCGGAACAACACCTGTCTTTTACTGAAAAAGGTATACAGTTTTTAAACGAAAAAATACTGTATATGAAAATTAGAAAAGACAAAGTAGAAAGGATTAGAAATGGCAAGAAGCAAATTCTCTATCCCGAAGAAATCAAGTTACAAATAGTAAAGGATCTTGAAGCAGGCAAATTGACAGTCAAGGATGTCATGAGGAAGTATGGAATAAACAGGTCAGAGACTGTCTATGACTGGTTAAGAAAATACTCTACTGATTATCGTGAGCAAAAAGTTCGAGCAGTTAGATCCGTAGCAGAACGCAGGCAGATCGTATACAAGATCGAGTCCGGGATAATGAATATTGAATCTGCTATCAAACAATGTGATGTGTGTGATAAAACCATAAGGAACTGGATAAAATTGTATACTTGCAAAACAATTATTCCAGAGACTATGGTTCCAAAGACATCTCAGACGCAGGAAGAATCAGAAGAAACCAAACTGTTACGAAAACAACTAGAGCTATTAACACTCAAAGTAGAGGGATTAGAAACATTAATTGACATTGCAGAAAAGGAGTTGCATATCGATATTAGAAAAAAGTCTGGCACCAAGCAGTAAAGGCAATGAAAGAAAGCCATGCCAAGGTAGGCATTGGACTTCTTTGTTCCTTGCTTGGGAAAACCCGAAATGCTTTTTATAAGAAATGCACAAACGAACAACGGTGGCAATATGAACAACAAACCGTGCTGGAGATGGTTGTATTAATCAGAAGAGAACTTCCCCGTATAGGAACGCCTAAGCTTTATCATATGCTAAAAAAATCCATTGAAGACTATAGCATTAAGATGGGGCGAGACTCATTACACAAACTACTGCATGAGAACGGGCTGATAATAAGCCCCCGAAGACGGTATGTAGTAACAACTGATTCAAGACACAGGATGAAAAAGTATCCAAATCTCATTAAGGATATTACCGTCAGTGAATCTGAGCAGATATGGGTTGCTGATATTACTTACATACAAGTAGCAGATGGATTTAACTTCTTATCCCTCATTACTGATAGTTACTCAAAGCAGATTATGGGGTATTGCCTTCATCCAAATCTGTCCACTGAAGGATGTTTAATAGCCTTAAAAATGGCATTGAAGAACAAAACACAACATCAGACACATCCATCATTCAGACCGGGGAACTCAATATTGTTGTAATGATTATATAAAAGTATGACAAGCTGCCGGAATAGAGATAAGTATGACAGAAAATGGAGATCCTTATGAAAATGCTATCGCAGAAAGAGTAAACGGGATATTGAAATATGAATTCAACTTAAATCAAGAGTTCCCTGACCGTAAGCAAGCATTGATGGCTGTTGACAAGAGTATTAACGCCTATAATCAATTGCGGCCACACATGAGTTGCAATTATCACACACCCAAAGAAGCACATCAAATGAAAGGTCCCTTCGAAAAGAAGTGGAAATCTTACAAGAAAGAGATAAAGACTGAAATGAAAGTGGAAACTTCTTAAATCCAAACCATTAAAACGAGAATAACTTCTTTAAGCTTCGCTATAAGTTATTTCCCGTTTTAACGGTAGATCATCAATAACAAAGTAAATGAATCAATGTTGATAAATAATTTTTCTTGGGTAATATTCCTTCTGAACCTAAAAAATCAAGATTGAATACTTATTTTAGTAAACTAAAATTCTTCTGTATACCGATTCTAGTAAAGGCACATAAATGTGTATACTAATTTTAGTAAAGCACACCCTATGACTCGTCCTGAATTTTGTTTACATCAAATTATTATTTCTTGTATATCTTAATACACATTTATGATAATGATTAACTGTTAAAACGGGAAATAACTTTTAGCGAAGCGTTCCCAAAGTTATTCTCG
>JAUZOB010000415.1 GCA_030706665.1 Bacteroidota bacterium | reverse complement strand
TTGACAGGGGAGCGTCTGTCGATCATTACTTCCAAGATGCAGACCACCCGGCATCGCATCAAAGGGATTGTGAATGGCGAAGATTTCCAGATTGTTTATTCCGATACCCCCGGAATTCTAAAGCCGAAGTACAAGCTTCAGGAATCAATGATGAATTTTGTCGACACTGCATTAATCGATGGCGACGTCATCCTTTATGTGACTGATGTCATTGAGAATCCAGAAAAGAACTCTGATTATATCGAAAAGATAAAGAAATCGGGTATCCCGTTGATCGTGATTATCAATAAAATTGATCTGTCAAACCAGGAAGATGTGATGAAGCTCTATGAGTTTTGGAATAAAACCTTCCCCGGAGCTGATATTTTTGCCACTTCTGCCCAGGAGAAGTTTAACACTGCTCCCATCTTTGACCGCATCCTTGAATTGCTTCCCGAAGGGCCCCCATATTTTCCAAAAGACGAATTGACCGATCGCAATGAACGTTTCTTTGTTCAGGAAATCATACGTGAAAAGATCCTCTTGAACTATCAGCAGGAGATTCCCTATTCGGTTGAGGTCGAAGTCGAGGGATTCAGCGATGAACCGGAGATCCTTCGCGTCCAGGCAGTCATTCATGTCAGCCGCGACAGCCAGAAAGGAATCATTATCGGGAAGCAGGGGAAAGCATTGAAAAAGGTAGGCACAGAGGCCAGAATCGACATGGAGGAATTCTTTGCAAAGAAAGTCTTTCTCGAACTCTATGTAAGAGTAACAAAAGAATGGCGCGATAAGGAAAATCAGTTGCGTCGTTTTGGATATGATCTTCAGTAATAATAAATGCAAGCCGGGAGGCTATGCACATTAAATAAATAAACAGCGCCAATGAGCAATATTGTAGCAATTGTAGGACGTCCGAATGTGGGGAAGTCTACGCTTTTTAACAGGCTTACCGAGAGCCGTAAGGCTATTGTCAATGAAAATGCCGGAGTGACTCGTGACCGGAATTATGGGAAAGCCGAATGGAATGGTGTTGAGTTTTCAGTAATCGATACCGGAGGGTATGCGCTGAACTCTGATGATGCTTTTGAAAGCGAGATCCGCAAACAGGTGATGCTCGCTATTGACGAAGCCGATGTAATCCTCTTCGTCGTTGATGTCGAAAATGGAATCACCGATATGGATGATGCAGTAGCTTCTCTTCTGCGTAAGTCGAATAAAAAATCATTTCTGGCAGTCAATAAGGTCGATAATTTTTCGCGTCAATATGACGCCAATGAATTTTATTCCCTTGGGTTTGATGAAATTTTTTGTATCTCTTCGGTTAATGGGAGCGGAACAGGCGACCTGTTAGATAAAGTCGTTGAAAGTTTCCCCACTAAGGAATCAGTAAAGGAAGAGGAGAAGATCCCTAAAATAACGATTGTTGGACGTCCGAATGTCGGGAAGTCTTCGATGATTAATGCACTGATCGGTGTTGATCGGAATATTGTAACTGATGTTGCCGGTACGACCCGTGACGCTATTCATACACGATATAACAAATTCGGACACGACTTCTATCTGATCGATACGGCCGGATTGCGAAAAAAAGGGAAAGTTACCGAAGATGTCGAATTCTATTCGGTGCTTCGTTCTATCCGCGCAATCGAAGATTCCGATGTCTGTATCCTGATGCTCGACGCAACACGCGGGATCGAAGCTCAGGACCTGAATATCTTCAGTCTGATCTGGAACAACAAGAAAGGAGTCGTCATTCTGGTTAATAAATGGGACTTGGTGGAAAAAGATAACCATTCGACCAAAAAATTCATGGAGGAAATTCAGGAACGTCTCGCTCCAAATAACGACATCCCGATTATTTTCACGTCCGTAACCACGAAGCAGAGAATATTCAAGGCACTTGAGGAAGCGGTCCATGTTTATGAAAACCGCTCTAAGAAGGTGAAGACTTCTCAGCTGAACGACGTGATGCTGGCAGCTATCGAAGCTTTCTCGCCACCGACAAACAAAGGAAAATATATCAAGATTAAATACGTAACACAGTTGCCTACCGTGACTCCCTGTTTTGCGTTTTATGCAAACCTTCCGCAGTATGTGAAGGACCCTTATAAACGCTATCTTGAAAATAAGATCAGAGAAAACTTTGACTTTTCCGGAGTTCCTATCCAGATCTTTATTCGTGCAAAATAAGCCGGATGAAAGGGCTGGGGTTATGTAATGACCTGGCAAAAAGGAACTAGTTTAAATGAAGGGAACGGAATACTCCGGTTAAATCAACCAGAGTTTCTCATTCCCTTTTTTTTATGGTGTTTTTCTTTGAAGTAAAGGATTGGAGCCAGAAGCAATGTTCTTTGTTAGAACATCTGTAATGGAAAAGCCTGTGTCGTTGTTTGAAGTAGAAGCCTTGATCGAAGAGTAAGTCATAAAAAAGCCGAAAGCTCCATTGCTGATGTTCCCCCTGATGTTTGCAGGAGTTGAACCGAACAACGGGTTGCTGCCATTGGTAACGTGACTTACATCCCTGATAAAATTGTAACATTCCTTAGTAATCCCCATCACCTCGAGTGTAACAACA
>JAUZOB010000414.1 GCA_030706665.1 Bacteroidota bacterium | reverse complement strand
CTAAATGCCATTGGCTCTTGAACTTGCACATCGTCTGTTGCTTGATCTTGCTCAGATCCGCAAGGAAGGGAAAGAGATGACTTATCTCCGTCCGGATGCAAAATCGCAGGTTACCATTGAATACAACGACAATGGAACCCCTTTAAGAGTTCATACCATTGTAGTTTCTACACAGCATGACGAATTTGACACAGACGAGGCAATGCAGGCAAAGATCAGGGAAGATGTTCAAAATATCCTGATTCCTCGTGTCATTGCTGAGCTTCCCAAACGTCTTCAGGTGTTATTCGACAATGAATTCATTCTGCATGTAAATCCTACCGGAAAATTTGTAATCGGTGGACCTCATGGCGATACCGGATTGACCGGAAGGAAGATCATTGTTGATACTTATGGTGGCCGCGGAGCTCATGGCGGCGGTGCATTCTCAGGGAAAGATCCGTCTAAAGTTGACCGTTCTGCTGCCTATGCTGCCCGTCATATTGCCAAAAATCTTGTAGCTGCCGGTGTCGCAAACCAAATTCTTGTCCAGCTGGCTTATGCCATCGGAATCGCCGAACCGGTAAATATCTACGTCAATACTTATGGCAAATCAAACATCTCCTTATCGGATGGTGAGATTGCCGCCAAAGTAGGAGAGTTGTTCGACCTTCGTCCAAAGGCTATTGAAGAACGGTTAAAACTTCGGAAACCGATCTATCAGGAGACTGCGGCATACGGACACATGGGCCGTACTCCCGTGAAGGTAGTTAAAACATATGAATCTCCTTATTGGGGAAAATATGAAGAAGAAGTGGAACTTTTCACATGGGAAAAGCTTGACTATGTCGACAAGATAAAAGAATCTTTCGGACTGTAAGACTTCAGATATTCACTGAAAGAATGCCTCTCTTTTCTTTCGTAGACGCAAAAATACAAAAGAGACCATTCCAAAAGGTGAATGATTAATTTGAAAAGTTATAGATTATAAGCTTAGTGAAAAAGCTGAACGGGTTTATAGCTTTAAAGCTACAAGGGGATAAGTTAAGTGGGAAGTACCTGATTTGTATTTAAAATATTTCCCCTAACTCATATTTCGAATTGTAAGCGGTCAAAAAAGGAGGGTGACACAAAAGTCACCCTCCTTTTTGCTTTTTCATCCTTCTCAAGAGAAAAACGTTTCTCTGGTCACTCGTAATTATTTAATCGGGACATAAATTTCTGTCTCCAATTTTTCAGGTTTAGTGTCATCCGGAGAATTCAGATACTTTTCGAAGGGAGGCCTTTCTCCAAGTTCTATGCCATTTTCAGGAACCCATTTGCCGAAGATGTAATCATATGCATCTGCTAAAAGAGTGTATGGACCTTTCAGTTTAAAAATCGCATACTTCCCTCCCTGGATCATCTTTACGCCAATATTCCCTTCGGGTTCAATCACTTTCTTCACCGTAATACATGCGTCATAGCGACATTTCTCCGGCTCGGTTATCGAAGGATTGTCATGTCCGATTCCAATAAATTCGGTTCCGAATCCAAATAATCTTTTTTCTTTGGCATAAGTGCATATTTGCTCCCATGCCCGCGAGGTATTCTCATCACCATACACGCCTATAGCAGTGGTATAAATGACCTGAACATCTTTCAGTTCTTTAATACATGGTTGTAATGTCAGATTTTCCATAATCCTTGTGTTTCTGTGTGCTATGTCGATAATAAACTCACTTGTCCTGTTTTCCCGAAACTGCAACGGAGAGACTTCAAAACGCTTACGAAACGCTTTATTAAAAGAAGAAGGTATATCATACCCCACTTTCTGCGCTATCTCATTTACCGGAAGCTCTGTCATTCTTAGAAGATGCGCAGCCGTATCTAACCTCACACGGGTAATATAACACCACAACGGTTCTCCCAGATATCCGCGCATGATCCGGTGAAAATGGAATGAAGAATAGTTGGATCGTTTTGCCAACTCTTCCAGATCAAAGTTCTCATCCAGATTTGCATTGATATAACTGACCACTTTATTGATCCGTTCAAGATAAATTCTTTGGGTCTCCGATTTATGGTTTTCCATTTCGTTTCATTTAACACTTCAAAGGTAAGTGAGTCTGATAAAACTCTATTTTCCCATCTTGCTAAAATGATAAAGAAGGAGACAAAATCCCCTTTCGTAAATTAAGTAACTGTATAATTATTGGATTCTTTGAAGTTTGTGCAAATTAGTTCTCTTGCCTTTGCAAGGCAAATCAGGATTTGTTTGATTTTCGTTTAAAGCAATTAAAGGGTGATAAAAAAATGGAGGGTTGCCAATATTATTGCCCCGGATCATACAGTTCGCGGAGCAATAATATTATAAAGCAGATTCACGCCCTTGAGTGTAATGCTATTTTATTCCCTTCCGTATCCAATATAATCGCCATATATCCGATCTCTTCCTTGATAAGCTTCTTCCCTTCGAGAATCTTTCCTCCGGCCTTTTCCACACGAGAAAGCTCATTGTTCAGATCTCCTGAGAATGCGGTGAAATAAATGACAGTTCCATCCGATGATGGCTTATACAAGTCAGGAAGATAGACTAGCGCT
>JAUZOB010000413.1 GCA_030706665.1 Bacteroidota bacterium | reverse complement strand
TTCAGGAATAAAATTGAAAAACCGGATTATAATGGCTCCGATGACAACTTGGTCCGGGAATGAAGACGGTACCGTTTCTAATGCTGAGATAAGTTATTATAAACGAAGAAGTAGTGGGGTGGCACTTGTGATAACAGCATGTGCTTATGTCATTCCTCAAGGGAAAGGATTTTCAGGACAGATCGGGACTCATGATGATGCGATGATTCCAAGTTTGATGAAGATTGCTTCTACGATCCATGGGAATGGGGCTTTGGCCATTCTACAGATTTATCATGGGGGAAGAATGTCGCCTCCGGAAGTTATACCGGATAATCAACCCTTAAGTGCTAGCTCTGTTCCCGCGGAAAGGGAAGGCGCTCCGGTTCCAAAAAGTATGTCAGAGGCAGAGATTTTGGAAACAATTATTGCTTTTGGATTGGCAACCCGCAGGGCTATTATTGCAGGCTTTGACGGTGTCGAGATTCATGGCGCTAACACCTATTTAATTCAGCAATTTTTCTCCCCACATTCCAATCGCAGAAATGATCAGTGGGGCGGAGATCTTCAAAAAAGAATGACATTCCCGTTGGCAATTACCCGAACTGTATTGAATACTGTTTCGCTTTATGCAACCAAACCTTTTGCTGTCGGATATCGGCTTTCACCTGAAGAAATTGAAAATCCGGGCATTACAATTAAAGATACCCTGGCACTTGTTGACGCTCTGTCCAATGAAAAGCTTGATTACCTTCATATCTCAACTATGGACTTCAATGCGGGATCCTTGCGTGATAAAAATGATTTTAAGCCACGTACAGTTATGATTCAGGAGAAGATTGGCCATAAGATTCCGATTATCGGAGTAGGTCAGATTCATACCCCCGAAGATGCATGTCGGGTTCTTGATACCGGAATCCCGTTGGTTGCTTTAGGACGGGAACTCTTAATGGAGCCTGATTGGGTGAATAAAGTACAGCTTGGAGAACTTGAAACCATCCGTACTACTCTATCTCTGAAATCTCAGGAAGAGTTGGTAATTCCTGACAATCTATGGCATGGAATGATTACCCGGGTAGGATGGCTTCCGATTGAAGAGTAGGAAGAACGATCATTAAGCATGATGTCTCTGCTCAGATGAAAGAGGCTGTCTGAAAGTTGAATGTTTTTAGACAGCCTCTTCCTTATTCCTGTAGTTGTATCGGTTTATTCTCGAAACATTAACTAAAATCAATCAGTTCATCTCTTTGCTGAAAACAATAATTAAAAGATTGCATCTTCCCGGTCTTACTCTAAGCTGTGATTAATCTGTAAATGACGCTTCTCCCCCCAATTGAGAAAGCTGGTTCTGACTGCGTTTCTTTTGAAAGAAGAGATCCATGGTGTCGTTCTATCAGATGCAAAACTTTAGGTAAAGTTATTCAATGAATTATCTAACTGAAGCTTCCGTTTATATAATCCTTTGTTAATTGCTGTCTGGGATTGTTAAATATTTCATCTGTCGGTCCAAATTCTATCAGTTCACCCATATACATAAACGCTACATAGTCAGCTATTCTTTTTGCCTGACGGAGGGTATGTGTTACCATTACAATCGTGTACTGCTCTTTTAGCTTCAGAAAAAGCTCTTCGATCTTTTTAGATGAAATAGGATCAAGGGCGGATGTTGCTTCATCCCCCAAAATAATCTCAGGTTCGACTGCTAGTCCGCGAGCCAGGCACAAACGTTGTTGCTGTCCGATAGAAAGGCGCCCTGCCGGAGATTTCAACCGGTCTTTTACTTCTTCCCAAAGACCGACTTCATTCAGATAATGTCTGACCGTCTCATAGATTTTTCTTTTCCCTCTTATCCCATGAATTCTGGGGCCATATGCCACATTGTCGAATATTGACATCGGCAGGGGACAGGGACGCTGTGCCAGTAATCCCATTTTCTTTCGGATTGAGATTACCTGACTTCCATTATCGTATATATCCTCTCCGTCAAACCATATTTTACCTGATATTTTAACTTCCGGCGATTCATCATGCATTCGGTTAAGAGAACGCAAAAGAGTCGTTTTTCCGCATCCTGAGGGGCCTATAATGCAGGTAATGCTTTTCTCCGGCAATGACAGGTTTATATTCTTCAGGATTTGATTGTCGTTGATCGAAAGGTTCAATGATTCGACTTTAATATGCGTGTTCTTTTGAACAACCCGAAGGGTCTGAGCAGAAGACTGCATTACCGCAACTTCCTCATCATTTATATTTAGCGCTGATTTATTCATTTTTCTACTTTTATTCAATTCATTGTAAAAACTTCTATTTGTAATCTACATACATGATAAAACATGTAAAAGTTTAATAATCAATATTTTAATAATATAGAATGTTTTAATACATTCCTGACAACAAGCATCTTAAAATTGCTTCCCACAAATATTTAAGACATTAATAGTTTCCAGAATTTGTAATAGAGAATCAATAATTTACCTATAAGATTATCAACTAAAGTTGACTTCGGTCGGATAATTTATTCATTTATTCTATCTGCCTCATAAAATCCATCAATCATTGAATTCATAATTCGGTATGCAGGAATACATTTTAAATATGATTCTCAAGCATT
>JAUZOB010000412.1 GCA_030706665.1 Bacteroidota bacterium | reverse complement strand
TATTTCTCTTTGGGACAAATTACATTTCGGAATGACGCAGGAGAGTCTCAGGGAATGCAGAATCCCAATGAATTTGCAATTGACTTTGGATATACCCGCCTGTTATCCGATAAATTCTCTGGGAGTGTAGCTCTTCGCTATATTCATTCTGATTTGGGAACCAGTATGACCGGGACTGAAACACTCAGACCAGGGAATGCTTTTGCTGCCGATGTCTCTTTTTACTATCAGCAGGAATTGAAATCAGACCGTTATAAAAATCTCTTGTCTGCAGGAGTAGATATCTCAAATATCGGATCAAAAATCTCTTATGGTGACGGAACGAAATATTTTATTCCTACCAATTTACGCATGGGTGTTGCTTATTCTTCAGAAATAGACAGATCTAATAAGTTTACCGTTTCAATGGATCTCAATAAATTATTGGTGCCAACCCCGAAATCGGTAAGCTTGGACCAGGAAAGCAGTGTCGTAGTAGGAGGGAATACATCCGATAAGTCTGTCATTGGTGGCATCTTTTCTTCATTTACGGATGCTCCGGGCGGCCTGAAAGAAGAATTGCAGGAGGTGACAATTGGTCTTGGAGGTGAATATCTTTATAACGGACAGTTTGCTCTCCGGGGTGGTTATTTTTATGAAAATCAGAATAAAGGAAACCGGAAATATTTTACAGCAGGAGCAGGAGTCAAGATGAATGCTTTCTCACTGGATTTTTCTTATCTGATTCCAACTCAGCAGAACCATCCTTTAGAAAATACATTACGTTTCTCTCTCTCGTTTGATTTCGGTCAGCTTGCCAGTGTTGCAGGATTGTCAAAATCACATAAATAAGCAAGGAAAGAATAATATGAAAGTACGTGTAGGATTCGGATACGATGTCCATCAATTGGCAGAAGGTGAAAGTTTGTGGCTGGGAGGTGTTGAAATCCCGCATTACAAGGGTACGGTAGCCCATTCTGACGGTGATGTTCTGATTCATGCAATTTGCGATGCGCTACTGGGAGCTGCCGGACTTCGGGATATTGGGTGGCACTTCCCCGATACATCTGCAGAGTTTAAAAATATAGATAGTAAAATGCTATTATCTCGTACTGCTGAACTACTCCGTGAAAAAGGATTTGAAATTGGGAATATCGATGCAACTCTTTGTGCTCAGAAACCTAAATTGAAAGATTACATCCCTTCGATGGAGGAAACATTGGCTGCAATTCTAAAGCTTGATCCCGAGGATGTTTCAATCAAAGCAACGACTACTGAAAAGTTGGGATTTGTTGGCGACGAGTCAGGGATGTCAGCTTATGCGGTTGCCTTGATTCAAAAGTAAGCGAAAAACAAAGGGTTATCTGGAACTTAAATTTCACTCAAACTGCAGTAAAGAGCGTTGTTTTTGATCAAACTTCATTATTTTAGCTAAAGATCGGAGATTGCAATGAAAAGAGATTTCATGTGTGAACCGATTGTTGTAATTAATGAAGAATCAGAAATATCATCTCTATGATAATTGAGCGTGACCACATCGGAATCTTCGGGAAAATGAATTCCGGGAAAAGCAGTTTGATGAATCTGTTGACACAGCAGACTACTTCTATTGTCGATGCAACTCCGGGAACTACTGCTGACACAAAGATTACCCTTCAGGAAATTCACGGACTCGGTCCGGTTAAGCTTTTCGATACCGCCGGTATTGATGAAAACGATGAGTTGGGGCTAAAGAAGAGAAACAAAGCTTTGTCCGATCTAAAGGAGTGCGATCTGATCCTTTTGATTATAAATCCCGAAACTACAGATTTTGAAACGGAAGAGTTTATCATCAATCAGGCTCGCGAAAACGACAAGCAACTCCTTGTTGTTTATAATCTTTTTCACGAAGATGTAAAACCGGATATTCTCAGGGTTGAAGCCAGACTTCCTCTTTTAAGGTTCTATCATAAGCTTGCAATATCGGTTCTTGATTCGGCAAACCGGCAATTGTTGCTCAATTTTGTGCTGCAGAATTACGAGTCGAAAACTCAATCTCTGGCTTTGCTTCCCTTTGTCAAACCCGATTCGTTTTATATTCTCAACATTCCAATGGATGAGGAAACTCCGGGAGGAAGATTTCTCCGACCACAAGAAATGGCGGAAGAATATATTACCCGAAACTGGGCTTATCCGGTTTCGTATCGTATGAATCTGTCAAAAGCCAGAAGTGGTGATACCGAAGAAAAGGAAAGATTTGATCGTTTCCTTGCTTCGTTCAATCAACGGCCGTTGATGATCATTACCGATTCTCAGGCAATGGATATTATGATTCGTTGGGTTCCGGATGATATTCAGTTGACTACCTTCTCGATCATGATGATCAATTATGTCAGCAGGGGACGATTGAATGAGTTTGTAAACGGGGTCAGGGCATTTAGTCAGTTGAAAGCCGGAGATCGGGTGTTGATAGCTGAGGCTTGCAATCATTCCCGTATCAAAGAAGATATCGGAACGGTCCAGATACCTAATATCATTCAAAAGAAATTCCCGGGTGTGATTGTTGAACACAACTTTGGAAGAGAGTTTCAGGAAAACGAAAAATTATCGGACTATAAATTAGTGATTCATTGCGGAGGATGCATGATCAGTGC
>JAUZOB010000411.1 GCA_030706665.1 Bacteroidota bacterium | reverse complement strand
CTCTGCAGAACCTTTGCTTTTCATGCTCTTACTGCAAAGATTGATCCTTAGACTTATTGTAAGGATGTTAAAAAAAATTATAGCATATTGAATATATTTGCTAAATTCAATTGCTCTTAAATTATAGTTCGTAGTTTGATTGCTGCTATAACTTAAAAGGACAGAGCCTGAGATATGAAGAATTATTTAAACTTCCTGGTGGTTTTAATCATTTAACTGTGAGTGGAATGAGTGTTGTGAATTTGATATTTTCTGAATTGAAAACTTTCAAATTCTGAACATACAGTTATTCATGAAAGACTTCAAAAATGTGACTCATTAAGAATATGAACAATTATAATATGATGTTTTATTTTAAAAAGTAATGCTATGGAATTTATATGGTATGTAATATTGGCTTTTTTCCTGTTCTTCTTGTTTGGAATAAGAATCATCAGACCTACCCATCGCGGACTGATCGAACTATTGGGAAAATACAGACGGTTTGCTCATCCTGGATTTAATTGGATCATTCCGGGTATAGAAAAGATGTACTCTGTAAATGTTACCGAACAAATGGTGAATGCAGAGCCGCAGGAAATCATCACCAATGATAATCTGAATGCAAAAGTTGATGCTCAGGTTTATTTTAAAGTCAAAGATGATGAAGATAGTGTGAAAGGATCACAATATAATGTGTTTAATTATCAATTCCAGATTGTAAACCTTGCCCGGACAACTCTCCGAAATATTATTGGGACTATGACCCTCAAGTCGGCGAATAGTGAACGGGGTAAAATAAATGCGGAACTTCATGCGACTCTTTGTGTAGAAACAAAAAGTTGGGGAATCGAAATTGTTAGAACGGAATTGAAGGAGATTGATCCTCCGCATGATGTTCAGGAAACAATGAATAAGGTTGTTAAGGCAGAAAATGAAAAGATTGCTGCGATTGATTTTGCTACTGCCCGGGAGACTGTAGCAGACGGTGAGAAAAGGGCAAAGATTAAGGAGGCTGAAGGATATAAACAGTCTAAGATTCTTCAGGCAGAAGGAGAAGCAGAATCTATTCGTCTTGTAAATGAGGCTGCCAATAAATATTTCACAGGCAATGCTCAGTTGCTTCGTAAACTTGAAGCCCTTGAAAAGTCGATGGAGAAGAATGCCAAGATTGTTGTCCCTGCAGGCTCTGAACTTGTAAATGTAATAGGCGATATGGCAGGAGTGCTTCCCCTTGACAAAGTGAAATAGGGGAGGATGATTATTTGAGAAACAATTCTGATTGAAGTAGTTTCCTCAAGAGGGGCAGGATAAGGGAAAATGGATCTGCCTTTAAGATTGACTAAATAGAAAAACATAAACATCAGTCTGATTCCCTCATCCGGAGGAAGTCAGACTGATGTTTTTTTGAATGCAGACGTCATATTTTAGATTTCCGGAGGGAGTGTAATCTGAACTCTGTCAATAGTCTATTCACCAGATTTTATACTTCTTGCATTCGACCAAGTGCTTTAATGGTTTTCCTTGCCCGGGTACGAAAGCCCGGTGTTGCTTCCGGAAGTTGTTCTTCGAGTATGGCTATCAGCTCTTGTTTAATCTCCGGATACCGGTCTGCGAAAATAATTAAGGCATCCATTGCCCAGCATCTGATTGCTACCGCTTCCGACGAGGATTGCACCCAGTTGAAACAACAATCAAGCAGGTCTCCGGATAGATCACCGGGGAGTCCATGCTGACAAGCTATCTTTAGGAAGTGCCTTTTTAATCCATCGTTTTTCAACGTGGGAATTAGCTTTATGATATCCGGAATAAAAGGAGCAATTAGTTCCGGCGCTTTATCATTGATTTTATCCATCAGCCATGCTCCTCTCCAGCAATGCTTCTGATTGCTAAGAGCAAATTCCCATAAGCCGGTGAGGTTCTCTTTCTGCCGAATAACTGTCTCTGCTAATATATCACCGGTTATGCCAATCGGAAAGTGCTCTAATATTTCTTGAAAATCCATACGCGATCAGTTATTGCGTAAAAATAGAGCTTTGCTCCGAGTTTACAATTCCGAAACCGAGACAAATCATATTGGTGCGATTTCACTACCTTGGACTCTCTCCCAGATCTTTAAGAATTTCAATCGCTTTCTCATAATCCTCTTCGCGGACATAAATATCGATCGAGGTAGGGGTTCCGACTACATATCCGGCACTGATTCCTTCCTGGAATTCATTTTTTACTATACAATCTATTCCATGTTCTTCAAATTGTTCTTTCACAAATTCAACTTGAATAAGTGAACCGCTAAAAATGACGATTAGGTTTTCGTGATTTTTCATGGCTGTTTATATTTAAAGATGAATTTATAACTAGCTGTACATGTGCTCCTCATTAATGATGTTTCATTCTTAAAATAGAATACAGTTTTAGTATACAATAAATATACTAAAAAGGATTGTTTAACCCATAAAAGATAGGTCGGGGAAGGCGAAAAATCAATTTTTCAATATTCTGTTTCGTTTGTACTTTGGAATATTAAGCAGAAAAGAATTTTTGATCTGCCTTTACGAAGGGGGTAAGGTTTTTCTGCATGATAATTGAATTGCATTAATTTTGCCATTGAATTGAATCAATATTCAAGAAAGGGATACTTAATGATTGCAAAAGATCTTAACGATATTCAGTT
>JAUZOB010000410.1 GCA_030706665.1 Bacteroidota bacterium | reverse complement strand
TAATTCATTGTTTTCAACAGTTATGGAGAAATTGTCCATTTTCCATACTCTGAGCATCAAATTGTCGGTATTGTTATTTTCAAAACTGTTGTCGGTATAGATCTCTCCTTTTAATCTGTTATTGATCATTGACTCGATTTCTTGGATGTCGATTTCCATCGGAATGCTGATTGATGAAGGTCGTGATTGAATGCCGACAGTATCGATACCGACTTCTTTTTCCTTAGGACTGATGTATTTGTTGGTTGAAAATGAGAGAAGAAAAGTAGATAAAAGTGTTCCTAATAAAATGAATCTCAGGAGTGTTATTTTCATCTTAACGCTTTTGAATACAGGTTCAAAAGTAGTCAAAAATGAATGGATTCATAAACTAACAAAGTTAAAAGATGTTTATTCAACAGAGTAGGGCGGGGCTTTCAAAATTAATCCGCCTAATTCTTTTAGAAAAAGTTGAGTGTTGCTAATCATGGGTTTTATTGCTGTCTGATCCATAAATTCGGATTGCTGTTCTAAAATTTCACGTCGTAAGATATAGAGTTTTGAATAGGTCTTGTCAAAGTTTTGATCGATGATGCCGGTTCTGATGAATCGTTCTTTAAAGATGACTTTTACTTCATCCTGGTTCCTAATATCGATTTGTTTAGTTTTTAAAAAAGCCAAAGCCATACAATAACATGCGTTGTACAGGCTCAACACCGAATCGTTCAACTTTTCTGAGTGATATGACGATTCCGCAATCTCAAGATGTTCCCATGCTCTTTTTACCAGGTAGGTGACGTTCTCATCAAAAAGGAATTTCATTGCTATTTCTTTAGATCGAATCACATTATGCTCATCTTTTATAAATTTATGAAAATCTCGTGATATAAACGTTATTTTTTGAGTACAAATCAGATTGTGTTATCTTTGCAGCCTTTAATTCATGAATTTTCTAAGCATCGGATAAGAATGGGAATAGAACAGATCATTAAAGAGACGGTAATTGAAGCTGTAAAGCATATTTATGGTTTCGAGACTGATAAAGGACAGGTTCAGCTTCAAAAGACCAGAAAAGAATTTGAAGGTGATATTACCTTAGTTGTTTTCCCGTTTCTTAAGGTTTCTAAAAAGGGACCAGAGCAAACGGCAGCTGAAATTGGAGATTATGTGGTTGAGAAGATTAATGTGGTCAGAAGTTATAATGTTGTAAAAGGATTTTTAAATCTTGTTATCGACGGAGCGTATTGGGTGAACTCATTGAATCGGGCAGCAGCTGATAATTCTTTCGGATTTAAACCTGTTACCGATGATTCAAAATTGGTGATGATCGAATACTCTTCTCCCAATACAAATAAACCATTGCATCTTGGACATATCCGGAATAATCTTCTTGGCTATTCACTGGCTGAGATTATGAAGGCCAATGGATATAAGGTGGTTAAAACCAACATCGTAAACGATCGCGGAATTCATATCTGTAAATCAATGGTGGCATGGTTGAAATGGGGTGAAGGTAAAACTCCTGAGTCAACCGGCACTAAAGGAGATCATTTGGTTGGTGACTATTATGTCAGATTTGACAAAGAATATAAAAAGGAAATCGCAGAACTGGTTGCCAATGGCATGAGTCAGGAAGAAGCGGAAGATAAAGCTCCTTCTTTACAGGCTGCACGAGAATTACTCCGTAAATGGGAAGCTCATGATCCGGAGACTGTGAACCTGTGGAAGATGATGAACAGTTGGGTGTATGCCGGGTTTGATGAAACTTATAAAACACTTGGAGTTAACTTCGATAAAATATACCACGAGTCGGATACTTATCTGATAGGAAAGGAAGAAGTACTTCGCGGATTGAAAGAAGGACATTTTTATCAGCGGGAAGATGGATCTGTTTGGGCTGACCTGACAACTGATGGGTTAGATGAAAAATTACTTCTCCGGAGTGACGGTACCTCAGTATACATGACACAAGATATTGGTACGGCCAAATTGCGTTTTAATGATTATTCGATCGATAAGATGGTTTATGTGGTTGGAAATGAGCAAAACTATCATTTTCAAGTGCTGGCTCTTCTTCTTGATCGTTTGGGATTTGAATGGGGGAAAGGCCTTTATCATTTCTCTTATGGAATGGTTGAACTTCCACAGGGAAAGATGAAATCACGTGAAGGGACTGTGGTCGATGCCGATGATCTGGTTGAAGAAATGGTGAATGTATCTCGCCAGACTTCACAGGAGCTGGGAAAACTTGATGGTTATTCAGAAGAACAGGCTGAATTAACCTATCGTATGATTGCCTTGGGAGCACTTAAATATTTTATTTTGAAAGTGGATCCGCGTAAAACAATGATGTTTAATCCCCAGGAATCAATCGATTTTAATGGGAATACCGGTCCGTTTATCCAATATTCTTATGCAAGAATTCGTTCGGTATTGCGTAAGGCTGAGAATAATGGAGTTGTTGTACCGGATATTGCTCCTTTGATCTCTCCCAATCAGAAAGAAATTGAGCTGTTAAAACTGATCAACAGATTCCCTGAAGTAGTTGGAGAAGCTGCTGAATCATACAGCCCTGCATTAATCGCAAATTATTGCTACGAATTGGTGAAAGAGTTCAATCAATTCTATCATGATATTACTATTCTTGGTGAAGAAGATGAAAATGTTAAAGCATTCCGTCTTGTTTTATGCCGGATACTGGGTGATGTCATCCAAAAAGGAATG
>JAUZOB010000041.1 GCA_030706665.1 Bacteroidota bacterium | reverse complement strand
TGATGTTCTTGAATTAGGCCTGTTTTTCTATTTCGATAAAAGTATTTATTTCATCAATATCAATTTCTTTTGCTTTTTCTTTGTCAACAGTTTCCACTAAAACAAGAGATGCTGCAAGTGTCTGATTGCTGATATATTCCTGATGAAGCAATACAGCCTCATTATATGCATCATTCTTCAAAATGCGGAGGTTGATTTTGTCTGTTACCTCAAAATCACTGTCTTTGCGCAGATTTTGTATTCTATTGATGAATTCACGTGCGATTCCTTCATAACGAAGTTCATCGGTTACTGTAATGTCCAATGCAACAGTCACGCTTCCTTCATTTGCAACAAGCCATCCGGGTATATCTTCCGACATAATTTCAACATCCTCAAGGCTGATAAGAACTTTCTCGTTCCCTGCCTGTATTTCATAAGTTCCCTGAGATTCAATATGAGCAATGTCTTCCTGATTGAAAGCATTTACAGCATTTGCAATCAGTTTCATCATCTTCCCATATTTAGGACCAAGAGTCTTGAAGTTGGGTTTGATCTTCTTCTTGATAACGTGTGATCCTTCAGTCAGATATTCCAATTCCTTCACATTGATTTCTGAAAGAATGATGTCTTTGACCGCCTCCAATTGATTTTGAAATTCACTATCCAAAACAGGGACCATAATCCGTGCTAATGGTTGGCGGACTTTCAATTTTACCTTACGACGTAATCCAAGTACCATTGATGAGATCCGTTGTGCCAGGGCCATTCTTTCTTCAAGTTTTTTATCGATGAGGGCATCATCATAACTTGGGAAATCAGCCAAATGAACACTCTGTATCGTGTCTTTTCCAGTCACACCATTGAGGTCACTGTAAAGCTGATCCATAAAGAACGGAGCAATCGGAGAAGCCAGTTTGGCAACAGTTGCCAGACAGGTATATAAAGTTTGATAAGCCGAAAGTTTGTCTTTTGTAAACTCTCCACCCCAATAGCGTCTGCGGCTTAAGCGTACAAACCAGTTACTGAGGTTTTCCGAAACGAACTCACTGATAGCACGACCTGCACGTGTTGCTTCGTAATTTCCATAACACTCGTCCACTTCCTTAATCAAAGAATTCAACAGCGAGATGATCCATCTGTCAAGCTCAGGGCGTTCGGTAACCGGAACTTCTTCCTGCTCGTAGCTGAATCCGTCGATGTTTGCATAAAGCGTAAAGAAGCTGTAAGTATTATAGAGAGTCCCGAAGAATTTACGACGCACCTCGTCAATTCCACTAACATCAAATTTAAGGTTATCCCAAGGCTGTGCGTTGGTAATCATATACCAACGTAACGGATCGGATCCATATTCTTCGATGGTTGAGAAAGGATCGACTGCATTCCCCAATCGTTTCGACATTTTATTGCCATTCTTGTCAAGAACCAGTCCGTTGGAGATTACATTCCTGAACGAAACCGCATCGTCGATCATGGTCGCAATAGAATGAAGTGTAAAGAACCATCCACGGGTCTGGTCAACACCTTCGGCAATGAAATCGGCAGGGAATACCTTGTCGAAGTTCTCTTTATTTTCAAATGGATAATGTTGCTGAGCGTAAGGCATTGATCCTGAATCAAACCATACATCAATCAGGTCCGGTTCACGGAACATCTTCTGTCCCTTAGCCGAAACCAATACGATATCGTCAACATAAGGACGATGAAGATCGATCTTCTCGTAGTTTTCTTTGGTGTTTTTACCAACTTCGAAACCTTCGTAGATATTCTTCTTCATGAAGCCGGCAGCAACTGCTTTGTCGATTTCCTGCATGAGCTCTTCTGTAGACCCGATGCATTTTTCTTCAGAACCGTCTTCTGTGCGCCAGATTGGCAACGGGGTCCCCCAGTAACGCGAGCGCGAGAGGTTCCAGTCTACCAGATTCTCCAGCCAGTTACCAAAACGTCCTGTACCGGTTGATTGCGGTTTCCAGTTGATCGTTTTGTTTAATTCGATGAGTCGGTCGCGGACTGCAGTCGTTTTGATAAACCAACTATCCAACGGATAGTATAATACCGGCTTATCAGTACGCCAACAGTGCGGGTAATTGTGTATATGTTTTTCTACTTTAAATGCTCTGTTTTCTTTCTTCAACATAACAGACAAGTCAATGTCAAGTGTAGAATCATCGTCAACAAACTTGTCGTCATAATCATTTTTCACGAAACGTCCGGCATATTCGACATAGGCTTCTACATCAATAAACTTATTGACAAACTCAGGATCAAGATCTTCAAGAAGGAAGAATTTACCGGTACGGTCTACCATTGGTTGACGTTTCCCGTCTTTGTCAATAAGGATCAACGGAGCGATGCCTGCAACTTTTGCGACCCGGTCGTCATCAGCACCGAAAGTTGGTGCAATGTGAACAATACCGGTACCGTCCTCTGTGGTAACATAATCGCCAAGGATTACTCTGAAAGCATCCCCGTCAGGTTTTACCCATGGGATAAGCTGTTCATAGTTTACACCCTGAAGATTTGTTCCTTTGTATTCCTCAAGAATTTTGAAAGGAATATGTTTATCTCCCGGTTTAAAATCTTCAAAAGACAGATTGGCATTTTTAATGCTAAAATAGCCTGCTGCCAGATCTTTAGCCATGATAATTGTAACCGGTTCGCTGGTATAAGGATTAAAGGTGCGAACTTTTACATAGGTAATCTTCGGACCTACAGCCAAAGCGGTATTCGACGGAAGGGTCCATGGAGTTGTGGTCCAGGCCAGGAAATAAAGGTCAGTATCCACATCGGTAAAAAGGAATTCTGACTTTTCGTCTTTGATTATCTTAAACTGTGCAGTACAGGTTGTGTCTTTCACGTCACGGTAACACCCCGGTTGATTGAGTTCATGAGAACTTAATCCGGTGCCCGCAGCAGGTGAATATGGCTGGATAGTATATCCTTTATATATAAGGCCTTTGTCGTAGAGGCGACGTAACAACCACCAGAGAGTCTCAATATAGCGGCTATCGTAAGTGATATAGGGTTCATCCATGTTGACCCAATATCCCATGCGACGGGTCAGGTCTTTCCATTGGTCGGTATATTTCATTACCTCCTTACGGCAGGCTGAATTATATTCCTCCACGGTGATTGATTTCCCGATATCTTCTTTTGTAATTCCTAACAGCTTTTCAACTCCCAGCTCTACCGGAAGTCCGTGAGTATCCCATCCTGCTTTACGATTAACAAGAAAGCCCTTCATGGTTTTGTAACGGCAGAAAATATCTTTAATTGATCTTGCCATTACATGATGGATACCAGGCTGACCATTCGCAGAGGGGGGGCCTTCATAAAATACAAAGGTAGGTTTACCCTTACGGATATCCATACTTTTGTGAAAGGTATCATTCTCCTCCCATTTCTCCAACACATCTTTATTAATCTGAGAAAGGTTAAATTGCTTGTATTCAGGGAATTTCTTACTCATCAGCTATCTTGTTAATTCTGCTTTTAAAAAATGTACAAATATAGAAAATTTTTATAGTCGTGATAAGAAAATTACTTACAGTCAAATTCATAACAGTTTCTTATCATGACGGAATCAATACGCTCGAATAGAGGGTTCTGTTACATTCTGAACAAACTTCATCATCTGTTCGTCAGGAATCTCCTGATGACCGGTATCCAAATAAAAAATCCCTGACGGAATCCGACAGGGACAATATTATTCATTTAGAAATGATTAGTCAGAATAACGCATCAGTCGGCTAAGATATTTCCCGACAATATCAAATTCAAGATTAATAATGCTGCCTGGTTTTATCTGATGAAAATTAGTGTGCTCATAAGTAAACGGAATGATTGCTACCTGGAAAGAATCGTCTTTTGAATTTACGACTGTCAGGCTTACTCCATTTACGGTTACAGATCCCTTTTCAACAGTGGTATATCCTTCGCGGGCCTTTGCCTTGTCAAAATCATATTTAAAAGTAAAGTACCAGCTTCCGTCGGCCTCCTCTACCTTTTCGCATACGGCAGTTTGATCTACATGCCCCTGTACAATATGGCCATCTAAACGACCATTCATCATCATGCTTCGCTCAAGATTCACTTTAGTACCAATCTCAAGGTGTCCAAGATTTGTTTTTAACAAGGTCTCTTTTATCGCAGTAACAGTATAGGTCTTATCTGTTTTTGCAACAACAGTAAGGCAGACTCCGTTGTGTGCAACACTTTGATCGATTTTCAATTCATGAACAAAAGGGCACTCCATCGTGATGTGCAGATTTTCCTGATCCTGGACCAGTTTTGTAACTGTTCCTGTGCCTTCAACAATTCCTGAAAACATAGCGGTCTTTTTTTAACGGTTTGATGCGAAGGTAAAAAATAATTCCCAAAGCATCTCTTATCAGGCATCACACTCATACTTAATTTACGATTTTCATTGCATAGAAAATCCATGTTTTACTCTTCTCTGACAATCTTCTAAGCATCAAAAAAAAGGGAGTGTTATTTTAATTGTAAGGAATACTTAAAAAACTGATTATTTTTAACCAGCAAGTAATTAAAATGTCCTAATTTTGCCCCCGATTTTTAAACAGTTACATTTTATGGCAGAAAAGGATATAAAGTTGTTTAATGATTTTCCACCCATCTCCACTCAGGAATGGGAAGCGAAAATTGTGGCCGACCTGAAAGGGAAAGACTACGAAAAGTCTCTGGTTTGGAGAACCAATGAAGGCTTTAACGTACGGCCTTACTACCGTCAGGAAAACATCGAAGAGCTCAGCTTTTTGAAAGCAAATCCAGGCGAATTTCCATTTGTTCGTGGTAACAAGAAGAAAAATAACGAATGGTTTGTTCGTCAGGATATCAAAGTAACTGATTTTGCTGAAGCAAATCAGAAGGCTTTGGACATTTTGATGAAAGGCGTAACCTCCCTGGGTTTTGTCTTCCCCTGCTGCTCCAAAGTCACTAAAGAAGATCTTAATACTTTATTAAAAGACATTTGTCTGGAAGCTGTTGAAGTAAACTTCGTTTGTACCTGCGAAGATACCAAACTTGCAGACTTAGTTGCTGACTATATCCGTGCAAACAGCAAAGATGCATCGAAAGTAGCTGCATCAGTCACAGTTGATCCGCTTGGCAACTATTCCAGAACCGGTAAACTCAAAGAAGGATTAGATGCAGCATTCAACGATGCTAAAGCAATTGTTGAAAAAACTGCTGATCTTAAAAAATTCAAAGCTCTTGCCGTAAACGGTAAATACTTCAACAATGCAGGTGCTACAATTGTACAAGAGCTCGCTTTCTCATTGGCTCAGGGTGCAGAATACATTAGCCAGCTGTCTGATCGTGGTGCAAAAGCAGAAGAAGTTGCCCGTAAGATTAAATTCAACTTCGGAATCAGTGCAAACTATTTCATGGAGATTGCAAAACTTCGCGCAGGTCGTTTACTGTGGAGTAATATTGTAAAAGCTTTTGGAGTAGATTGCGACTGCGCAACTTATATGAATACACACAGCGAAACCACTAAATTCAACATGACTGTTTACGACGCACAGGTAAATATGCTTCGTTCACAGACTGAAGCTATGTCGGCTGTTTTGGGTGGTGCTGATTCTATTTCTGTTCTTCCATTCAACTCAGTTGCAGAAGATGCAAACGACCTTACCGAACGTGTTGCTCGTAACCAGCAGATTCTTTTAAAGGAAGAAGCTCACTTAGATAAGATTGTTGACCCGGGGGCCGGATCATATTATATTGAGAATCTGACTGCGTCTATTGCAGAGCAAGCTTGGTCTCTTTTCCTTGAAGTTCAGGAAAAAGGCGGATACGTTGCTGCTCTTAAAGCAGGTTTCGTTCAGGGTAAAGTAAATGAAAGTGCTGCCAAACGCAGTCTTTACATTGCACAGCGCCGTGAAAACTTACTTGGCGTTAACCAGTTCCCGAACTTTACAGAATCAATCAATGCTGATCTTTGCACCAGTATCTTTAATCCATGTGATAAAACTGCAGAAGGCGCAGAGATCGAAACCATTAAATTGTATCGCGGAGCACAGGCTTTCGAAGCTCTTCGTTACAAAACCGATTTGTTTGCAAAAAAAGGCAAACGTCCTCAGGCTTTCATGTTGACCATGGGTAACCTGGCTATGCGTAAAGCAAGAGCTCAGTTCGCTTGTAACTTCTTCGCTGTTGCAGGTTTTGAGGTTGTCGACAACAATGGCTTTGCTACTGTTGAAGAAGCTGTAAAAGCAGCTTGTGAAGCAAAAGCAGAAATCTTAGTTGTTTGCAGCTCTGATGATGAATATGCAGAACTCGCTCCGGCTATCGCTGATCAGATCAAAGGGAACGCAATCTTAGTTGTTGCCGGTAACCCTGCTTGTAAAGCCGATCTTGAAGCTAAAGGCATTAAGAACTTCATTCATGTGAAGAGCAATCTGCTTGAAGACCTCAAAGGATACCAGAAACAGTTGGGAATTGAATAAGCTTGACTCTTGATTCTAATTATTAATTTATGAAACCAAATTTTAAAGATATAAATATCAAAGCTCCTCTGGGAAGCACTGTAAGCGGCCAGGAGTGGGAAAAAGCAAACAGCATCGCTAAAGACTGGATTACTCCTGAACAGATTCCGGTTAAGGCAGTTTATAGCAAAGAAGACCTTGAAGGAATGGAACACCTGAACTATGCAGCAGGTCTTGCTCCTTATCTCCGTGGTCCTTATTCTGCCATGTACGCAATGCGCCCATGGACGATCCGTCAGTACGCAGGTTTCTCTACCGCCGAAGAATCAAATGCATTCTATCGCCGTAACCTTGCTGCAGGACAGAAAGGTCTTTCTGTTGCATTTGACCTTGCAACACACCGTGGATATGACTCAGACCATCCTCGTGTAATTGGTGATGTTGGTAAAGCCGGTGTGGCTATCGACTCAATCCTTGACATGAAGATTCTGTTCGATCAGATCCCATTGAATAAAATGTCAGTATCTATGACCATGAACGGTGCTGTATTGCCCGTTTTGGCCTTCTATATTGTTACAGCTCTCGAACAGGGTGCTAAACTTGAAGAACTGGCAGGTACTATTCAGAACGATATCCTGAAAGAATTCATGGTTCGTAACACTTACATCTACCCACCTGAATTCTCAATGAAGATTATCGCTGACATCTTCGAATACACTTCGAAGTACATGCCTAAATTCAACTCAATTTCTATTTCCGGTTACCACATGCAGGAAGCAGGTGCTACAGCTGACATCGAAATGGCTTACACTCTTGCTGACGGATTGGAATACCTTCGTACAGGAATCAAAGCAGGACTGACTGTTGACCAGTTCGCTCCTCGCCTTTCTTTCTTCTGGGCAATTGGAATGAACCACTTTATGGAAATTGCGAAAATGCGTGCGGCTCGTATGATTTGGGCGAAACTGGTAAAACAGTTCGATCCTAAGAACCCAAAATCAATGGCTTTGCGTACTCACTCACAAACTTCAGGATGGTCGCTTACCGAACAGGATCCTTTCAATAATGTAGGACGTACCTGTATCGAAGCTATGGCTGCTGCTTTGGGACATACCCAATCACTCCATACCAATGCACTTGACGAAGCAATCGCTTTACCTACTGATTTCTCTGCTCGTATTGCCCGTAACACTCAGCTTTACATCCAGCAGGAAACTGAAGTTTGCCGTTCACTTGACCCATGGGCAGGTTCCTACTACGTAGAAGCTCTGACCAACGAATTGGTTCATAAAGCATGGGCTCATATCGAAGAAGTTGAAAAACTTGGCGGTATGTCTAAAGCTATTGAAAGCGGTATTCCTAAAATGCGTATTGAAGAAGCTTCAGCACGTACTCAGGGACGTATCGACAGCGGTGTTCAGACCATTGTGGGTGTAAACAAATATCGTCTTGAAAAAGAAGATCCTATTGATATTCTTGAAATCGACAACACAGCTGTACGTCAGGCCCAGATTGAACGTCTGAACAAACTGCGCGCAGAACGTAATGAAGAGGATGTACAAGCTGCACTTCGTGCTATCACTAAATGCGCTGAAACCGGCGAAGGTAACCTTCTGGCATTAGCTATTGAAGCTGCTAAAGTTCGCGCTTCTCTTGGTGAAATCTCTTATGCATGCGAAACTGTTGCCGGTCGTTATAAAGCTGTAATCAGAACAATCTCAGGCGTGTACTCATCAGAAAGTAAAACAGACAAGGACTTCCAGGATGCACAGAAACTTGCTAAGAAGTTCGCAGAAGTTGCAGGACGTCAACCTCGTATCATGATCGCTAAAATGGGTCAGGATGGTCACGACCGTGGAGCAAAAGTTGTTGCTACCGGTTATGCCGACCTTGGATTCGATGTCGATATGGGACCACTTTTCCAGACTCCGGAAGAAGCTGCCAAACAAGCTGTAGAAAATGACGTTCACGTTTTAGGCGTATCGTCTCTTGCAGCTGGTCACAAAACTCTTGTTCCTGCAGTTATTGCAGAACTTAAGAAACTTGGCCGCGAAGACATCATGGTAATCGCCGGTGGGGTAATTCCTGCACAGGATTATCAGTATCTTTATGATGCTGGTGTTGTTGCCATCTTCGGTCCTGGTTCTTCTGTATCAGCTGCCGGAAAGAAGATTCTTGAAATTCTTCTTGAAGCATACTCAGAATAGTTTAACCGACTTATTAAAATCATGGAGTAAGGAGTAGGATTCTATTCCTCTCCGGATTGAACAATATTCAAAAAAGGCCATCTCAATTAAATTTGAGGTGGCCTTTTCTATTTATTGGATTTTTAACTATTGGGTGGCAATCAAAATCCCAAATTGTGCATCTGAAATTATTCGTAATTAATCGCTTAGGGATAATTTCTAAATGTGATAATCTGAATCTTGATTTTAAAATTGGCTTTATCCAAAGACTATCTTCATGAATCAAGTCCAATCGGATCCCTATCCCTTTGATTTAATATTTAAAAAGTATTTACCTTTAAAACAAATACAACCACAAATCAGATTTATAATAATAACACCAAAAAACCAAGTAAAACCAATCTATCAAATGAAACAATTGCTATCACTTTTTCCCTTTTTGTGTCTGTTTATTTTCACAGAGGGGCAATCCAAACTTCCTCGCTATGATAAGAATACGCAAGGAATAACAAGCGACTGGATGGTAATGCCCGTTAAGCAAAAGGCAGGGCTGTTTGAGGATAAGAAAGGGAACATTGTCTTGTCAAATGGGCTCATATCCAGAACTTTTTCCTTAAAACCGGATGCTGCGACCATTGGGTTTGACAATCTTATGAATAACGAAGGCCTCCTAAGATCTGTCCGTCCTGAAGGAATTATTACGATCAACGGTAACACTTTTAAACTGGGGGGACTTACAGGACAAAAGATTCACAACTATCTCCTGACCGAATGGCTTGACGAGATGGAAATCGATTCTATGTCACTTCATTATACCGGTTACGAAACCAGACCCATTAAACCAAGGTTCCCTTGGAAGAAGAGACAGGAATGGATTTCGTCCGATTGCCAATGGCCTTGTCCCGGGACTGAGCTTATTCTTAATTTTAGTGCAAATAATGAAACAATAAAACATCTTCTTTCTTCTGCTTTGTCTGACGACAAGAGAGAAATCCTGGTTGAAGATAAATTCTTGAAAGCAGACTCGGATTGGAAATTAAATGCATCAAAAACACATACAAGAAACTCATTCATCAATGAAGGGAAGTTCGGAGAAATCATGGCACTTCCCAACAATTCCGTCTTTGCCGAACGGAAAGTCTCTCCAAATTTAAAGGTTGTAATCTGTAAAGTTAATCCCGGGACTGATCGATCTGCTTCATGGGGACCAGGCATTGCTTTACTGGCAGGAAACAGAAGTATCAAATTAAACATCCAACCGGGCAGAGAATCCTTTGGTTTCTTTGACGGAGAAAATGAAACTATTGTCAAAGGTCTGCAAGCAGATAAATCTGTGTACCTCAAGATACAATTGCTTGAAGACCATATTGAAACATCTTATTCATACGATAAAAAAGGATGGACTCTTGTTGGAAAAATTACACTCAATAGTCCTTTTACACCCAAAATACTAAGAGTAGGGAAGACAGACCGTAATGGCAACAATTCAGATAATGATCCAAAAGGAGAATTAGGCAGATGCTTTATTGAAGAACTTTCTCTTTTGGGAGGGCTCAGACAAGAAGCAATGCAAAGCAAGGAGCTCGATTATTTAAAAGATATTCAAATAAAAGTTCATTATGAGCTCTATGACGGTATTCCAGTAATTTGTAAATGGATTTCTGTTGAAAATAAATCATCAAAGGAAATTGTAATCAACAATTTTAAGAGTGAGATTCTTGCTCTTACAGAACCTGAAAGTTCAGTTGATTCAAAGAAGTCGTGGCTATTGCCCAATATTACGGTCGAAACGGACTACCGCTTCGGAGGAATGTCAAATGAAAATGCAATGGAATCCAGCGTAGCCTGGAACTCTGACCCTCTCTACGCTACTCAGGTCAACTATGAAAGGACAATGCCTTGTTTACTGGAATGCTATCCAAAGATAGGCCCACAAATGGAAGTAGCTCCCGGAAGTAAATTTGAAACTTTCAGAACATGGGAGATTGTACACGACAGCTATGACAGAGAACGTAAGTCTCTTGCCATTCGGAAAATGTACAGAGCTTTAGCTCCCTGGACTCTTGAGAATCCGGTTCTTATGCATGTTAGAAATGCAGATAATAATTCCGTTAAGACTGCAATCGACCAATGTGCACAAGTCGGCTTTGAAATGGTGATTATGACCTTCGGAAGCGGATTCAACATTGAAGATACCTCTCCTGATAATTTAAAAAGGATGAAAGAGCTGGCTGACTATGCCCACTCTAAAGGTATTGCACTGGGAGGCTATTCATTGCTTGCCAGCAGAAGTATTGACAAAGACAATGATGTAGTAATGCCGCAAGGGCAGACTCCCAGATTTGGCAACTCCCCGTGCCTTGAGAGTAACTGGGGACAAGAATACTTCTCTAAGCTATATAATTTTTACAAAGAAACAGGGATGGATATTCTTGAACATGATGGTTCATATCCCGGTGATGTATGTGCATCAACCACTCACCCCGGACATAAAGGCCTTGAAGATTCTCAATGGAAGCAATATCAGGAAATCAGTAAGTTCTATCAATGGTGCAGAGGAAAAGGAATTTTCCTCAATGTACCGGACTGCTATTTCATGGCAGGAAGCAATAAATCCGGAATGGGATACCGGGAAACCAACTGGTCACTTCCAAGAGAACAGCAAGAAATTATCGAAAGACAAAATATTTTTGACGGCACTTGGGAGAAGACACCTTCCATGGGCTGGATGTTCGTTCCGCTTGTTGAGTATCAGGGAGGAGGAGCTGCCGCAACGATAGAACCTCTGAAAGAGCACCTGCCTCATTACGGACAAAGGCTTGCCAATCTTTTCGGGGCAGGAGTTCAGGCTTGTTACAGAGGTCCCAAGCTTTATGATGCACCGGAAACAGAAGAGCTCGTAAGATATTGGACCGGCTTTTACAAGAAACATCGTCGTATTCTGGATGCCGATATTATCCATGTCCGCCGTCCCGACGGAAAAGATTATGATGCAATTCTCCATGTAGATCCTTCCGGTGAAGAGAAAGGATTACTCATGATCTATAACCCGCTAAACGAACCTATTGAAAGAGAAATTAGAGTCAGTCTTTATTATACCGGACTTCAGGACATTGTGAACGTTAGCGAGAAAGATGGCAAACCGGTAAAGCTGAAATGTAACAGAGATTATTCTATAAACCTAAAAATCAGTATCCCGGCTCATAGCCAAACCTGGTATGTATTTAAATAATATACAACACACTCAAAAGATGTGATTTGAATGTAACAAGCCTTTTTGATCAGAACTTGAAGAAAGGAACTTACACAACACTGGTACAATTTATCGCTACTGAAGTTATGAAATAATCAGGCTTTCAAAATAAATTTTTACATAAAAGAGGGAGTATCGGAATTCGATACTCCCTCTTTTATGCTCTCTTCCCTGACAGACGTACTCAAAAAAGTGGAGAATATTAAACCTGATCTGCTGGATTCTCTATTACCTCATAAATGGATTAATCACAACAATTAGAATTGGGAGCATTTTTTCTTTGCTCCTTAATGCAGTTCAAAGGAACGCTTACTTTATTCCTGTTTCTTGTTGCTTTAAAATAGATATGATTTTTCTACTGCGAATTATCGAATTAAACAAATATCAGATAGGATCAAAAAAAGAGGGTGTTTCATTGTTTTGAAAAACCCTCTCTCGTTTATGCTTGTTTGCATACTTTCTGGAACTAATCAAACGTGAACTCTATCTCTTCAGAACACCCATTCGTTAATCTGCAATCAGGAGATCTATTCGTTCCTTCTCCTCTCTTGTTTCTTCTCTCTCTGCTGCTCAACCGGCTTGTTTTCTTTTGGGGTATTGACAATAACCTGTTGACGAGGCTGCCGTTCCCTGATTGTTCCGCTATTTGAAGGACTTGTATTCTGAACCGGTCTTGCAGACTCTCTGACAGGTGTTGTATTTTCATTACGCTGTTGCCTTACCTCTCGTACCTGATTGTAATTTGTGTTTGTATTAGAAGGACTTACCGTATTCGTTTGGGTTGATCTTTCTCTTACAGAACTGTTATCAGTAGGATTATCATAGCGACGTTGTCTGTAATTCGTCGGATTAGTTGAATTACGCTGTTGCCTTACATCTGTTCCACTATTGGTGTTTGGATTGGTCGTGACCGAATTGGGTTGAGTAATATTATTCCTCTGATAATTGTTATCGGTAGGATTATTATACTGACGTGGTCGTGTATAATCTCTTGTCGGATTGGTTGCATTCCGTTGCTGCCTCCAATCAGTTCCTGTATTATTGTTCGGGGTCGTAACAGAATTAGGCTGAACAGAACGTTCGCGCTGACTATTGTTATCTGCAGGATTATAATAACGACGCGTATTTGTATTGTCTTTTGCAGGATAAACCGCATCACGCTGTTGTGTCGGATTTGATTCCGAATTGCGCGAACGATAATTGACAGATCCGCTATTATTGTTCGTATTTGGCCTGACAGTACCTGTATTTTGCACTCCTGATCTTTCTCTAACAATATTACTATGTCCGGAGGAGGAAGTACCTCTTTCATTCGAATAACTTCTTTCCGAAACGGGTTTAACCTCATTGCGTGTAACAAAATTAGTGGGAGCACTTCGGTGCCCGTAACTCGTATTTTGCCCAATGTTTGGCCGATAAATCTGCATTCTGTTATTCGACAAGTTCTGTCCGGGACGGTCTGATTCATGTATCGTTACAGGCCTGATTCGTCTGCCCGTAAAATTCTGCACCTCGTCCCTTCCAGGTCCATAGATATAAGTAGTATGACGATTATTGTCAATGTATGACCTGTTGATGATAGTAGATCTGCTAATAAAAGTAGCATTCCGGTGACGATCGATGTAACAATTGTGAAGGTCATATCGTGATAAATCCCGATCCCTCACAAAAAACCATCGTTCTGCAGGGATTGAATAACTTCGTCCAAAACTAATACTGACACTGATACCGGGAGTCAGAGGAGCCCATCCGTAATATCCGTTAACTCTTCTCCACGATACCCATGCAGGTCCCCACTCATTATCCGGAACCCAGAACCATCCGTAGGAATCATTATAGTCCCAGCGTCCATAATGGAAAGGAGCCCATCCCCAAGGGTAATCAGACATCCAGGTCCAGCCGTAATTAGTATAGACCCAATGCCCGTTTGTAGCATACGGTTCAAAATATTGGTCAACATCCGGAATCCAGACATATCCGTAATTCGCATCATTGACCCACTGACCATAAGGACTTAGCTCGTCATAGAATACCTGGAAACTAACTTCACCATATTGAGCTGAAGCTTGTTTCGGAGTTATTGCAGCGAACAGATTCATTGCAATAACGATTATAAGGAATCTCAAACTTGATTTCATGGCGCTGAGTTTTTAGTATACATTGCTAATATATCAAATATAGTGCCTAAGTCACAAACATGCACTTATTATTTGACAAATAACAGCTCTCAGACACGATAATCAAGTAAGAAGAAAATGAAGTAGTTTCCTGACTTCTCTCCCCACCTGGTTATTAATCATGCTCAGCACACCAATAAAAAGAGGGTGTCCCAAAATATTGAAACACCCGTTGAATTAAACTTTGATAGAAGTCGATGTTAGCAAAATCTGTGTTTAAAATATCAGATTATTCTTCTATTAAACCCGATAACTATTCTCTTCTTCTATTCTCTTGATTGTCCTTTCTATTAGGTTCAGCCGGTTTATTTTCCTTCGGGTTCCTGATAATATTCTGTTCTCGTGGCTGTCTTTCCTTTATTGCTTCTCTATTGGAAGGTTTTGTATTTTGTGTAGGGGTTGCAGTCTTTCTTTGTTCAGGAGTTGTAACATTACGTTGTTGTTGAGGCTGCCTTCCCCTTATTGCTCCACTATTGGAAGGTGTTGCATTTTGGGTAGGGGTTACAGTCTTTCTTTGTTCAGGAGTTGTAACAGGACGCTGTTGCTGAGGCTGCCTTCCCCTTATTGCTCCACGATTGGAAGGTGTTGTATTTTGTGTAGGGGTTGCAGTCTTTCTTTGTACAGGAGTTACATTAGTAGGATTCACGGATCCAGGCTGAGTGGTACGATTTCTCAGATTGCTTTTGTCAACAGGAGCTTTATCCTGACGGGGCGTAGAATAATTTTTTGAAGGAGTTGTAACATTGCGCTGGTATCTCGTGTCTGTTCCACTCTTGTTACCAGTATTAGGTCTGACTGTATTGGGCTGCTGTATTTGTGCTTTTTCTTTAATAATATTAGTATGACCTGAAGGGGATGTTCTTCCCTGATTAGAATAATTTCTTTCTTTTACAGGCTTAACATCAGTCCGGTTCACAAATCTTGCCGGAGCACTTCCTTCCTTTTGTTTCAGGACAGGTCGATAAATCTGCATTCTGTTATTCGACAAGTTCTGTCCGGGACGGTCATATCCCTGTATAGCAACAGGACTGATCCTTTTACCGGATACCCTCTGTACCTCATCTCTTTCGGGACCATAAATATAAGTTGAATGGCGACTTTGGTCAACGTAAGTTTTGTTTATCACAGTCGATCTTCTCATAAAATCATTATTTTGCCGTCGATCAATGTAATAATTGTGAATATCATTTCGGTAAATATCCCGGTCTCTTACAAAAATCCACCGTGAAGCGGAAATTGAGAAGCCTCGACCGAAACTAAGACTGATACTGATGCCGGGAGTTAAAGGAGCCCATCCGTAATAACCGTTAACTCTTCTCCAGCATACCCACGCCGGTCCCCACTCATTATCCGGAACCCAGAACCATCCGTAGTAATCGTTATAATCCCAGCGCCCATAATGGAAAGGAGCCCATCCCCATGGGTAATTTGACACCCAGGTCCATCCGTAATTCGTATAGACCCAATGCCCGTTCGTTGAGTATGGTTCAAAATTCTGGTCTACATCCGGGATCCAGATATATTGGTAGTTTGCATCTCTAACCCATTGTCCGTAAGGACTTAGTTCTTCATAAAAGACCTGGAAACTAACTTCACCCCGTTGATCTGCAGCGTGTTTCGGAATTATTGCAATGAAAAGATTCAGAGCAATAACTATTCCCATATATTT
>JAUZOB010000409.1 GCA_030706665.1 Bacteroidota bacterium | reverse complement strand
CTGTCCGTCAAGCTCCCGGGTATTGGCAATCAGGTCTTCGATACGGCGGCCTGATAACTTGCCATAGTCATGATTTGCTGCATATTTCACAACGTCAAAATATACTGAACCGTTGCTTTCATATGCGTAGCCGGCATCAAGTATTTGTTTGACCACTTCGATCTGTTCGTTGATATGACCCGATGCCCGGGGTTCTATACTGGGGGGAAGAACGTTCAGATCCTCCATATTCCGATGGTAGCTATGGGTGTATTGCTGAACGATCTCAATCGGTTCAAGTTCTTCTAATTTAGCCTTGCGTCCGATCTTATCTTCTCCTTCATCTGCGTCATTTACCAAATGGCCGACATCAGTGATGTTGCGGACATATCGGACTTTATTTCCCAGATGACTCAGATATCTGAATAACAAGTCAAACGTTATTGCAGGGCGTGCATGTCCTAAATGAGCATCGCCATATACTGTAGGGCCGCAAACATACATCCCTACTTTACCCGGATGGATTGGGACAAATTTCTCTTTCTTCCTTGAAAGGGTATTGTATAGGATAAAATTCTGATCCATGCTTTTCAAGCGTTGTGTTAAATGTACAAATTTACAATTCGGCAATCAATTCACAAGGCAGCTGATTCAGTTTTCACTTCTTATTTACCTTTAGTTCATGATAAAAGGGATAATTTTTCAGAAGCGGACCTTCTTATCGGATATTTATGACTTATTGAAGCTGTTCTTCTTTATAGGACAAATCTGTTGTTTTAAGTCTCGTTACAGCCTTTTTGACAACAATCTTTCTTTAGAAATAGCTTTATACTGTTTCTCAATCTGCGATTTTGATACGACGGAATTAGAAGGAGAAGCAGGTTTGTTTCAATCAGGAATAGTGGGTGGACAGAACCTTCATCGAATCAATTAAAAAAGAAGAAGGCCTTACCAATTTACAGCGATGCGTTATTGAAAAATGGCAAGTATGGCAATGGACAATTACCCGCAAAGGTTATTGGCCTATTGCAGGTAGTCCAATTTTAGTAAGAGTCATTAACAATGACAATCTGGGTAAAGCTAGTTACCTGTTTCTGTCGGATTATTATCGTAAAATATCATCGTAAGTAAGGAACCGTCGTATGCCGAACGGCACGTACGGTGGTGTGAAGGTCGTAAAATAAGAATAGGAGGAAAACCTATCTTATTTTCCTCCTATCCGATTCGAGTTGATCGATTAAATTGATTCTCGATAATGTCTTAGCGGGTTATCTAACGACGATTTCATCCAGAAAGACCCATGAGAGCCCGCCTTCTGAAGGATGCCAGGATGGCAATGTATGGGTTCCTTCTACCTTAAATTTGACAAATCGCACTTTCCCTAGATTCTGATCAAAGCGGAAGGAGTGCGTCACATCTTCTTTTTGCTGATTCCCTTCTATCTCGACTGTCCCTGCGTCGCGATAAGTCTTCCCGTCGATTGAAACCTGACAGGTAACCTTATGAGGGTGTAAAATCCAGCTTTTGGGATCGTATAATGATCCGATGAGTATTTCTTTGGGAGTGCAGACTTTCTCGAGATCGAGGGTTAATTCAAAATCGGTATTCTCCCATCCTAGCCAATGTACTTTATAATCGCTGGCACCCTGTACTCCATTGGTTAATACGGAAGGGTCTCCATTGGAATATCTGGGGTTAGGCATAGGACTGGCCGTTACTTTTTTACGAAAAGCAAGATTATCGTCTACCTGTACATCAATGAAACGAAGCGTGGCTTTATAATAATCCGCAGGAGTTAATCCGGCTTCATTTACCGATTTCACTCCGTTCTTTATACAGGTAGTATTAAAATCTTCGAGCATATTCCGCATGTCCTGACGGAGTATAAATTTACCATTCGATTCGGTGTACCATCCTCTTGGTCCGAACATATCATTCTTCCCAATTTCCATAAGAGCATACTCTAGTGGCAATCGGGCAGTTTTTACTCTCTGAAGAAGCTGGAGGTCATCTTTAACGGCATTCTCCGCATTGTTAAAACATTCGGTATAGTATTGAGTATTCTTTTCTGACAGGAAAGTCGATGCATGACCTACCGGCGAGCCATAGATATCAAGGCCTTCACCCGAACTGATAATTTCACCTTCCAGACGATCAATATAGTTGCGGATAAACGGTGCTGCCGCTTTGTAATATCCGGTCAGAAATTCATTCTTTACAGAATCTGCATTCACATTGGGGTTCCATAATAACCTTGAGATCAGATAACTTTTCAATTCGGAGAATTCATGTCCGATATCGGTATTCGATTGCTGAAAATGCTCATGCGCTCCGTTCTTGCTAAAGAACTGAATGTTTGGCTGAAGAGTGTGCTGATTGGGGAACGGACTAATGTGGTGTGAGAAATTAACCGTATAATCCCAGAGGTAGATATGGTTTGATATTTTCCCCCAGTCTTCAATGTCTTTCAGGAAAGAACGGCTGGATGGGTCTTCTTCAATCGGTTTGCTCCGGCTCAGCTCAATGGTGCAAAGCATAATCTGAACATTGCTTGCAGGCTTCGTGATTTTGGGAGCCTGTCGTGAATACTCATAAGCAAGAGTAGAGATGATTTTATCGGGGAAATGAGCAGCTACCTGATTTACAAAGCGAATAATCGGACCGGCAGGAGTCCCTTCTTCTGCAATAACTTTACTACATTCAGGACATTGACAATAGGAGAAGTTAT
>JAUZOB010000408.1 GCA_030706665.1 Bacteroidota bacterium | reverse complement strand
TAAAATTCTGTTTGCCCTAATATGTATTGAAGCGGTTCTCCCTGATAAAGACGATCAGCTATTGCGATGATCTCTTCTTGCTTTTCCTCAGGGATTGGATCATTCCTTTTTAATAAATATTGAACTCCCGAAAGACCTAATACATCCTGAATAAGAATTCGAATCATCGCTTCGATTTCCTGCGAAGGATAGACTTTCTGAAGTCGCTTACGGAAATAGGATAAACATTCCTGCATATTTTTGTTATTTTTAGCAAAGATATGTTGAACATCTCAATTGTCCTTATCTTAATATGACTATAAACGAAATCTTTATGCACAGGTGTCTGGATCTGGCTCGATTAGGAGCCGGGGTTACTGCACCTAATCCGATGGTGGGAAGTGTTATTGTGCATGAAGGAAAAATTATCGGTGAAGGATTCCATCAACGTTTCGGAGAAGCTCATGCGGAAGTGAATGCAATTAATTCTGTAAAAGACGAGGATTTGTTGCAAAAATCGACTCTCTATGTAAATCTTGAACCTTGCGCTCATTACGGAAAAACGCCTCCTTGTGCAAAGTTGATAATAGAGAAGAAGATCCCCAGAGTTATAATTGGTACCGTTGATCCTTTTGCTAAAGTCTCGGGGCGAGGCATTCAAATGCTCCGGGAGGCCGGGATTGATGTTACTGTAGGTGTATTAAGTGAGGAATGTAATCAGTTAAATCGACGATTCTTTACTTTTTATCAGAAGAAACGTCCCTATATTATCTTGAAGTGGGCTCAAACACTGGATGGGTATATTGATATTCTCAGAGAACCGGAGAGTTACGGACATCCTGTATGGATAACCAATTATTTGTCAAAGGTCTCTGTTCATCGATTACGGACAGAAGAGACCGCAATTATGATCGGGACTAATACGGCAGAGAAAGATAACCCTTCTCTCACTGCTCGCGAATGGACCGGGGATTCTCCCATGCGGATTGTACTTGATCGTGACCTGCGTCTTCGCAATACCTTGAAGATATTTGATGATTCCGTTCATACTTTAGTGTTTACCAAGCGTTATCTGACAGGCAAGAAGAACTTGGAGTATGTTCATATCGATTACGAGGGTAAAGTCATTCAGCAGATCCTTGATGAGTTGTATCAACGAAATGTACAGTCGTTGATTGTTGAGGGAGGACGAAAGTTACTTGATAGTTTTATTTTGCAAAGTCATTGGGATGAAGCCCATGTATATATCGGGAATAAATTCTTCGGAAACGGAGTAAAAGCACCCTCTCTCCCTGGAAAGCCCAAAGAAGAAGATGCTTTTGATGAAAGTCGGCTTTATGTTTTTTATAATCGGTAAATGATAATAACCAGTTATGGGTTAAAAAAATATTTATCCGGGTTAAAACGAATGGCTGGATGGACCGTAAGGAAGAATCGGTATCTTAAGGTAGGTTTCTACAAACTTAAAATACCAAAACAGTTTGCGTTCGACATCAATTCCATAAGAGATGTTGAAATCGTAATCAATTGAGTTTAAAAAGAAATGAGAATATTTACCACCGGTGGATGCCTTGTAATTCCATTCATCGACATACTGCTTATTCCAGTTCTTGTAATATGATTCGGAATGATCTGATGCCTGGCTGTAATGCATGGCATACCACGATTCAAATTCGGGATCAAAGACAACTACTTCATAGGTCGTCGAATCACCCTTTAAGTGAGTTATTTCAGGACACGTCTTTGTCTTCTTCTGATAAGTGGTCTTGCAGGACGAAGTGAAAAAAATCGCTATTATTGCCACTAAACATAGATATTTCATAATCTCTGTCTTATATTTTTTTTAAATTCATACGATAAATAATTGAACTTGTTCTTTTAAGATAGAATAAGAATTAGCCATGGTCTTTATGACCCTTATTATTGAATTAACCTAAATTGATGGATACCTGTCTGTTTGTAATATGGTCACAACTTTGGGAGCATACTTCTTCGGTTGTAAATGTATTGTATATCATTACGATCATATTTACGGTGGCTCTTATTATCTTAGAGAACCGTACTCCATTGAAAACCATTGCCTGGATCCTGGTGCTGATCCTTTTGCCTTTTGCCGGAATTGTAATCTATCTGTTTTTCGGTCAGTCGTATCGTAAACAGAAAATTTTCTCGCGAAAAGGATTCAAAGCGCTCGATTATCAGCGTAGGCTTGCTGCCGTTCAGTTGAAGCGGCTTCATGAATTCTCTTTTTACACAAATATGGATATTCATGAGAAGGTACCTTTGATTCGTTTGCTTCTGAATAACAGCCTTTCGCTGGTTTCTGATGATAATGAAGTCGAGGTTTTCCACAATGGGAAGGATACTTTTAACTCAATTCTTACTGAACTAAGAAAAGCGACCCATCATATTCATCTGGAATATTATATCATTGTTGACGATCAAATTGGACGGGAGATAAGGGATATTCTGATTGAGAAGGCCCGAAGCGGAGTAAAAGTCCGTCTTATTTATGATGATGTCGGTAGTTGGGACCTTCCCAAAAATTACGTCAGTTCATTAGAAGAAGCAGGTGTAGATGTGTACTGCTTTATGAGAGTTCGCTTCCCATGGTTAACCTCAAAGGTTAACTTTCGGAATCATCGAAAGATTATTGTCATTGATGGGAAGGTAGGATTTACCGGAGGACTAAATATTGCCGACAGATATATTGTCGGGCTACCGGAGATCGG
>JAUZOB010000407.1 GCA_030706665.1 Bacteroidota bacterium | reverse complement strand
CCTGTGTTTTCTAATAGTGGCGGAAGAGATAACCCAAGAGTAAGAAAGCATCTGAAACCCATCTTTGACAAATACAATGTCGATCTGGTCCTGGAAGGGCATGACCATTCATATGGAAGAACCGAATTCAAAGGTTCCGATGGACATGAAGGACCAGTTTACGTAATCACCAATGCCGGTCCAAAAATGTACGATTTAGGATTCACTCCTCAGATGAAACGATTAGCATCCCGGACTCAACTCTATCAAGTAATTGATGTAACTCATAATTCCATTCATTTTTCATCCTACACTGCAACAGGCAAGCTATATGACGCTTTTATGCTGAATAAAGCAAGTGATGGAAAGAAGACTCTTGTGAATCAGATTCCGTCTAATGAACCCGAACGAGTCGGATTATCCAAACTCTTTCGTGACCGCTTTTCAAAAAAGCAAATAGAGGAATACAACAAAAAGGTAAAAGAACGTACCGGAAAGGAACAATTATAAGCTAACATTCAAGATTAGATAGTTCAGAAGGGAGGACGGAATAGTTCCTCCCTTTTTTATTACCCCTCTTTCAAAAAGCGACAGAACCATAAAAATCTCCCATTGTGCGCTTTATCTTTTTAAACATACCCCATTTATTCTCCCATATGATTTAAATAGAGAAATATACCCTAAAATGGGTATTTCACTTTCTTTCCCGTATAACGAACTTTGTCATAGTTATTTTAAAACACATCAACTATGGCACGAATTGCAAAACATTTAACCGATTTAATTGGGAACACTCCTTTGTTGGAGTTAACTAATTTCAACAAGGATAATAAACTTGACGCAACAATAATTGCAAAACTTGAATATTTCAACCCCGGTGGAAGTGTTAAAGATCGTATTGGATTTGCGATGATAACCGATGCTGAAAAAAAGGGACTAATCAATCAAGATACCACGCTTATTGAACCTACAAGCGGGAATACAGGAATTGCTTTAGCATTTGTTGCTGCAACAAAAGGCTATCGTTTAATTCTTACGATGCCTGAAACATTCAGCATTGAACGCAGAAACCTCTTAAAGGCTTTAGGTGCAGAATTAGTATTAACCCCCGGTTCAGAAGGGATGGGTGGAGCAGTAAGAAGAGCGACCGAATTGCAAGAACAGACTCCTAATTCTTTTATTCCGCAACAGTTTAAAAATCCAGCAAATCCTGAAATTCATCGTAAAACTACGGCTGAAGAAATCTGGAGAGATACTGATGGAGATATCGACATCTTCATTGCAGGCGTTGGTACCGGAGGAACCATTACCGGTGTTGGCGAAGTTCTAAAGAGATACAATCCAAACATCAAAATAATTGCGGTTGAGCCAGCCGATTCACCAGTTCTATCCGGAGGAAAACCAGGGCCTCACAAAATTCAGGGTATTGGGCCTGGATTTATTCCGGATGTCTTAAACCAAGGCATTATTGATGAAATTTTTACAGTTAAAAATGAAGAAGCTTTTGAAACAGGCCGTGCCTTATCCAGACATGAAGGTCTTATCGTAGGAATCACTTCAGGTGCGGCAACCTTTGCAGCATTACAGATCGCTAAACGTCCCGAGAATAAAGGAAAGAGAATTGTAGCCCTGTTACCTGATACCGGGGAAAGATATTTATCTACCCTACTCTACAACTTCGAACAAGAACAAATAAAAGATGCTGTACCAGTTTAATCCATCATAAGTAATTGTTTATCATTCGTAAGTGGCTCTATTGGCCAATGCCGGATGCTTTGACTTTCAAAAGTTTAAAGTTTCCGGTATTCGTTTTTAAACCAAATCCTGCTTTTAATGTTGGAGTAAGGAGACTTTAAATCAGCAACTACGACATAAAAGATTATGTCGCATCATTATAATCCGTCAAAAGAAGAATTAGTATTATGAAATTTGAAACAAAGAGCATTTTAGTTGGGCAGGAAGCTGACAAAACAACAGGCGCAACCATTGTTCCCATTTATCAGACTTCGACATTTACGCAGGATGATATTTGCGTGCATAAGGGGTATGAATATACGAGATGTGGCAATCCCACTCGTACGGCACTTGACACCTGCCTTGCTTCACTTGAAGAAGGAAAATTCGGTTTAACTTTTGCATCAGGACTCGCTGCAGAACATGCAGTACTATCATTGTTACGTCCAGGAGATCATGTTGTAGCACCGGAAGACATGTATGGGGGAACCTACCGTTTACTTACCGAGGTATTTGAACCCCTGGATATTAAATTTACATTCACTGATTTCTCAGATATTGAAGGATTAAAGAAAGCATTTACCCCTTCAACTAAATTGGTTTGGATAGAGACTCCGACAAATCCTCTGCTCAAGATTTTCGACATTGAACTAATTTCAGAAATTAGCCACCAACACAACACATTGGTTGTTGTTGACAACACCTTCTTATCTCCCTATTTTCAGAAACCTTTACTTTTCGGTGCTGACGTTGTAGTACACAGCACCACCAAATACATCAACGGGCATTCCGATGTAATTGGTGGGGCAGTTATCACTAACAGCCAGGAATTATACGAAAAAGTCAAGTTTTATCAGAATTCCGTGGGATCCATTCCTTCACCTTTTGATTCATGGTTAACATTAAGAGGACTTAAAACACTGGCAGTTCGAATGAATCAGCATGAGAAAAATGCGAAGCAGATTGCATCGTTTCTGAGGGAACACCCTAAAGTAGAAGAAGTCTATTTCCCCGGATTCGAAGAT
>JAUZOB010000406.1 GCA_030706665.1 Bacteroidota bacterium | reverse complement strand
TTGGCAACAGTTGTGTCTAATTTATTTACAATTGCCTTAGTGCTATTTTGTACAACCTGTTTGCCATCCTTATCATATAACGTCACAGCTACCGTTACATCAGCTGATTGTTTGCCTGAATTTTCAAGTGTGGCTTCTACCGGGATAATCCATTTATTATTGCTGGTTTTTACTGGATTGGCAAAAACACCATCAGTAACAATATGAACGGGAGATCGTTTTACGAGCCATGTATGACGGTAAATACCTGCACCTTCATACCACCATCCCTCCAGATCATTTGCATCAACACGGATGGCAATGTTATTCTGTTCCTCTCCATATTTCGCAAGCGAGGTTATATCGATATAAAATGAGGTATAACCGCACCAGTTGCGATGTACTACAGTGCCATTTACCCAGACGGTACAATGTGTTGAAACTCCTCCAAATTGTAATTCAAGATGCTTTCCACGATCGGATGTCGGTAATTTGAAAGTACGGCGATACCAGCCGATTCCACGAGTGCGGAAACCTTGTGCAACATTTTCATTTTTATCAAAGCCACCTTCGATAGCCCAATCATGCGGAAGATTTATCAGTCGCCAATTTGTGTCATCAAACTCCGGATCAGCGGCACCGTATGCGACTCCGGCTTTACAGCTTTCATAAGTCATTCCGTGTCCCTTAATAACAGGGAATGGAATATCTCCCTTGAAAAAGCGCCATCCGTTGTCAAAAGAAAGACTCTCTCGGATATGACCGCTACCCTGTACTCCTGTGTTATTCTGTTGAGAAAAAACAGATTGGGTCGTCAGATAAATCAATAATAAGACGATAGTTAGTTTTGTTTTCATTAGTAGATCAATTTTAATATTAATCTTTTTGTGATAAAAGATGTAATGGTTTGGTATTTAAATGTTTGTTGGTCTTTCTCTGTTCTGTTCAAAGCCGTCAGGTCTTGTGATAGTCATTACAATCCCTCCTGGCTTTGTTTGCCAGGAAACGATAAAGATAGATCTAAAAGAAATTTTATACAAAAAATTGATAAATCAAGACGTTATATCTGTGTCTTTATCTCATAATCTGTTGAGTGACTATTGGGAAATTCTTATTGCAATAAACTTGATTCATACAATTAGTGCCGCATTCTCTTTTCAAAAGAGGATGCGGCACTAGTTCTGATGGGGAAATTATTATCAGGTAGAGGTAGACTTTGATGAGAATCTAGTCCGATACTATTTTTATTAAAGGACTGGCATTTATTTTCTTCTTCAGTCTTAAATCGTATAGGTCTTTTCTTCTGTCTTTCAGGTTATGAACACTTCCGTATGTGTGTAGTTCATTTAAGAGATCGAGATCAAGGTCAGCAATCAAAATCATTTCGGTATTCGGGGTTGCTTCGGCTTTGATCCCGTTAGTTGGGAATTGAAAATCGCAGGGGGTGAACACGCATGATTGTGCATATTGAATGTCCATGTTGTGGACCCGTGGAAGGTTTCCTACACTTCCGGTTATGGCAACATAGCATTCGTTCTCGATTGCCCTTGCCCGGGCACATGCCCTTACACGGGAATAGCCATTTTGCGTGTCAGTTAGGAAGGGTACGAAAAGAATTTGTATCCCTTCTTCAGCCATTATTCTTGATAATTCAGGAAATTCAATGTCGTAACAGATTAGGACACCTACTTTTGCGCAATCGGTTGTAAATGTTTGAATGTGATTTCCTCCTGTTAGTCCCCAGCTCTTGGTCTCATCGGGGGTAACATGTATTTTTTCATACATCTCTATCGTGCCATCTCTACGACAAAGGAATCCGACATTGTAAAGATTTCCTTCGTATATCTGAGGCATGCTTCCTGTAATGATGTTGATGTTATAACTAATTGCAAGGCTTGTAAATCTTTCTTTTATTTCATTGGTGTAGCTGGCGAGTCCTCTGATTGCTTCAGATTCTGAAAAATCATTAAATTCAGCCATAAGTGGAGCATTAAAATACTCGGGAAGAAGAGCAAAGTCACATTTATATCCTGAAACGGCATCGATGAAATATTCTATCTGTTCAAATAAGTCGTTCATGGTTTTATAGGTTCGCATCTGCCACTGAATAAGACCTAATCGAACGGTAGTTTTGGGTTGAAGTACCGATTTTGATGGTTTGGTGTAGTAGATGTTATCCCATTGCAGAAGAGTTGCATATTCCAATGATTCACTGTCAGAAGGAAGGTATCCCTTTAATACTTTTTTTACGTGAAAATCATTTGACATTTGAAACGTAAGTACTGGATCGAATATCTCCTTTTTCTTTACCATTTGAATGTATTCCTTTGGAGTAAGTTCATCAGAATGGTTGTGGTAATTTGGTATTCTTCCGCCGAAATTGATTGATTTCAGATTGAGGGTTTCGCAAAGCTCTTTTCGGATGTCGTACATTCTACGTCCAAGTCTTAATCCACGGAAGTCAGTGTGAATAAAGATTTCTATTCCATACAATACATTCCCGTTTGGGTCATGAGTGCTGAACGTTCCGTCTCCAATTACTTGGTTATAGGTGTGGTCGTCAGTAAGCTTGTCATAGTCGACAATGATTGACAGGGCACAACCGACTATTTTGCCGTCAACAACGGCTGCCAGCTGCCCTTCGGGGAATATGTTTATTAATTTCTTTATTTGCGACTTGGTCCAGAATTCATCATTCAGGTTTCTGTATATACTTTCAAAAGTTTGGTTTAACTGTTTGTAGTCTTCAATTTGCAGATTTCTAATTTCGACTTTCCCGATTGTT
>JAUZOB010000405.1 GCA_030706665.1 Bacteroidota bacterium | reverse complement strand
GCTGTTTCCATATCTCCATAAGATGCACCGAACCCTGGATTATCATTCCCTATATAGGTGGAATTTCTGTCAAAGTCGTATTGTTCACCCACATATCCGATATCATAACGATCCGGAACTCCCTGATCTAAGTTAGTTGCGAAACCTGCATACCCCGGGGTGTCAATTGTCGCAGGAGCAGATACTCGGTCGAATGCATTTACAATTAAAACGGGATTATCGTCTTTTTCCCCGAGAGCAGCAGATAAAATCTCGGAAGGGAAACTCTCACCTCCTTCATTTAGAGCAGCTATTTTGAAACTGTATATGACTCCCGGTTTAAGATTAGAAATGATATAAGTAGTATCATTCACTATGACTCCATTGTCAAAGCCGTTATCCTCAATCCTTGTATAAACTTTGTATTTTTCTGCTTTGGCTGTGGGCTCTAATGGATCTACCACTGGTCTCCAACAGAGCTGTACACTCTGTGGACTATTGCGTGTTACCCGAAAATGAGAGACCGGTAAGGGTTGGATGATGCAACTATCTTCATTTTGAAAAGCGATAAAACGTGTCATTGCTTTATAAATTGCACGAGATACAGTGAATTTAAAAAGAGGATCGTTTCCATATTTCATGTCTGCAAAATTCTGGTGAGATAATAATTCCAGAAGTGCAGCAGGAACAGAAGGCCTGTAGGCTTCAGAATATTGTTTGTTCCATATACCCCTGCGGGTCCAGTTAGGATTGAATTTGGCCTTAATATCATCAACGACCTGTGTCTGAATTATATCTGCCAGATCACGACTGGCCCAACGTGATTGGCCAGTGTAGAAGAGTCCTGAGTCTGCTTCTGAACTAAAGATGGACAATGTCCCAATAATAGAGTCATTGGGAGTTATTCCCGCATCAGAATGTAATGCAAAAGATAAGTCAATTGGAATTCCAAGACCTTTAATCGGAGACGTAGTGGTTGGACCGATTGGAGCTCCGGTTAGATAATTGACCCAGAATCCACGTGATTTATAATCATCATTGTAGTCATTCATTCCTTTCTCGGGGCTGTATATTAGTGAATCCGGCATTCCTGCATATTGCAGGTAATAACGTGCTCCTTCAAGGAAACGGGGCCTTCCGCTTACGATGGGATCAGCTTTTAGACTATCAGGTACATCCTGAATAACTTTATTACCCGGATCTGTATTTGAACTTTTTTGATTTTCAATCCATTTGTCTTTAGCAGATCTGGCAATATTGCCCATTCCTCCTCCAAAACGGACAGCGTCAGCTGTAATAATTTCTCCTATTTGATCTGTCTTTCCTGAAAGGACAACTCTGCCCATGTCTGGATTTTTACCCTTTTCAAAGTGAAAAGTCCCCAGATAGATCCATGTTCCTCCTCCGATTTGTTGATTCACTTTAAATTCTGTAACTCCTCCGGTATGGTGTACTTTGTATAAAGCAGAGGTCGAGCTACCGGGCAGGGATTGATAAGAGATATAAACAGCATAATCTCCTGTTGCCGGAAATTCAGGAATCCATTCGTAACGGCTATTTTTTTCTTTGGATGAAACAGACTGACTGCAGGTTCCCTGACGAAAAGGATTCTCATTATGACTATATGGGGGATTTCCTATTGCAAATCCGGGAACATTAGTTGTCGTCCATCTTTTCTCGTTAAATTTAACTTCTGAATCATCGGTCGACTTATCTGCGTCAACTATAACTTCATGTGTTTGAATGTCCCTTTCTCTTGGCAGAAAAACATTTGCTCCTGCATTTTCAAGCATCGGCACGAGATAGGGTAAAATGAAGCTCATTGTGAACTTATCTTCTACAGTCCCGAAGAGGCGAGTCCGTTGCCAATCCCAGCGGTTCGCTCTAATGTCGTAATACCAACCGTGGCTGTGCCAAAGTGCTATATTTCGATTAAAAAGTCCTTTGGGTGGGATGAATGGATTGCTCATGTTCTTTACAATCGGGATTCTTCCCTCTTTCCTTTTTTCCAATCTGGTAGAATCGATTGGTAGAGAAGATCCTCTGTAGAAATTGGGGACTTGAACTTCTACTGGTAATCCCATAGATGAGAGGATAATTTCGTAGTCTTTAAACTGATTTCCCAGAAGACTTTTAATTTTTTCCTTTTGTGTTTGAATAATTTTCAAACGAAGAGGTTGGTAGGTATATCCTGAAGAGAAATTAAGGACTAATTTTTTATTTTGTGGGTCTATATTAAATGTCTCAAGTTCTACCTTCCCTGACTGACTCTGAACGACTGAAATTATATTTTCTTTCTTATTCAGAATGAGCTTGGAAAGATTAGAAATTTGTGTATTCTGAGCTTGATTTATATAAGGTATAGATATGAAAATCAATTGTAAAAACAGTAAAATAGTCCTTGTCCTCTTTTTCATAATATGCAATTCAAATTAACGAATAAAAGTAAGCAATTCAGTTTAAAACCATTCATCTTTATTGAAAAGCATGAAGTTAAAGTATGAATTCTTCTTATATGGGATGAACTCTTTTATTTTATCTCATTTTTATAAAAGTTTAAAAACAGTCTTCCTGAAACCGTGCAGATCTTTCTGAAACCATACTGTTCTTTCTGAAACTAGAATGATTTTTATTATTCTTATGGAGTCAGGCAAGACTTTACTTATGGCTTAATGTAGACAAAAAGGGGTGCCCAATTTCTTGAACACCCCTCATTGAAGTTAAACTTCCAATATGAAGATTGGATATTTATAAAGATTAAGTTTTGTTATTTTACCGGAGTAATTTTTAAGAAAGCAACTCCATG
>JAUZOB010000404.1 GCA_030706665.1 Bacteroidota bacterium | reverse complement strand
CCTGTGTCATTAGCCCATTGAAGAATAAAGAGACCAAGAAGCAGTCCGGGATAAAATGCATCAGATTTTGGAGAATAAGGAAATATAATAAAGTTGAATAAAGAAATTGGCAATGCGATATATATCAGTCCCAAAATTGTATAGGCAATATTATTAAAAGGATTTTCCTTGTTTCTGAAAAGTTCCAGAATAAAGATCAATGTAAATGCAGGAATAATTCCGAGTTGAACAAGTGGAGATATTAATCCTTTTGCTGTCAGATACGAAGCGATAAAAATATAAGCTCCGGCCAATATCCCAATCAAATAGTGTGGTTGAGCACCGGTCTTTTTACTAAGGTCATAAAATTCTTTGAGCGATAAAATAAGAATAACCAGAAAGAGACAGAAGAAAGAGATGCTTGAAAGCGTAATAGAAGCTATCAGGACAACAACAAATAAAAGACCTGTTAAAGTCCGTTGTATGAAATTATTCAATGTATAATGCTTTAGAGGTTGAATGATTGTACCGGTTCAGACGGTTTTAATTCCCGACAAAAATAAAGTATTCAGAGAAATAAAAATCAATCCTTCAAAGAAATTACTCTTCCAGATCGAGGAATACAAATAGTCCTTCAGGACCATGAGCACCCATTACAAGTGTTTTCTCTATATCGGCAGTTCGGCTGGGTCCGGTAATTGCAGAAATCAATGATGGGATATTAGACCCATATTTCTGATAAATTGCATCAAACGCAGACTCCAGATAATCGACCAGTTGATGTTTCTTCGCAAAAATAATATGATTGGGAGGGAACACATTCATCCGTCTTCCTGAATTGCCATGTGAACTGATTAAGACAGAACCTGTATGTGCTACCAAAAATTCACATCCTGTAACTCCTGCCTCCATTGATTTAAAATCATCTGCTGCATCCTTAATTTGCATTCCGGATGATAGTAATTTTGTTTTCAAAGTTGCATCAAGACAATAGAGAGATGACCATTTCTTCTCCTGACACAGTTCTTTAAGTGCTTGCAGTACTTCATTCTCTGATTTGCAAAGGAAGACTTTTCCCTTTATGGCTTCCAGACTTTTTTGAAACTGTAATTCAAGAGGAAGAAGCAAGGGCTGATAAACAGAAGCGGAAAGGTCAGGTTCGACCATTCCGCTTTTATCTTTATTCTGCAGTGCTTCTCTGATTTTATTTAGTATAATTTCTTTCGAAGACATCGTATTCACACTAAATCAATTTATTGCTTTGACTATTTATTTCTCTTCCAAAGGGAGAGGTGAAGAGGATGTGTCTTCTCCTGTTGCCTTTCCCGGAGAGTTCTGTTTCGTTTCTGTATCTTTGACAGAAGACTCTGCTATTTCTTCTTTTGGATTCGAATTTCCATTTTCTAAACCTTGATCGGAAGAACCATTGATGGCATCCAATAAATGAATCTCTTTTTTGCGTTTCCCAAAAATTGCTTCAAGATCTTCACTGAATATAACTTCTCGTTCAAGTAGAAGCTCTGCCAGCTTATGATGCCCTTCGTTGTGTTCTGTCAAAATATCTTTAGCTCTTTGATAAGCGTTGTCGATCATGTTTTTTATCTCTGCATCAATCAACTCTGCAGTCTTCTCGCTATAAGGTTTTGAGAAAGAATAATCACTCTGTCCGGACGAATCATAATAGCTCAAGTTGCCTACTTTTTCACTCATTCCGAAATAGCATACCATTGCGAATGACTGTTTGGTAACTCGTTCAAGATCATTTTGTGCACCGGAAGAGATAGAGTTGAATACAAGTTCTTCCGCAGCACGGCCGCCTAATGTTGCAGCCATCTCGTCCATCATTTGTTCTTTTGTCGTAATCGATCTTTCTTCCGGAAGGTACCATGCAGCACCTAAGGCTTTTCCACGTGGGACAATTGTAACTTTTACAAGAGGATGTGCATATTCCAGCAACCAACTGACCGTTGCGTGTCCTGCTTCATGGTATGCAATTGTACGTTTCTCTTCAATAGAGATGATTTTATTTTTCTTCTCAAGACCACCGACAATTCGGTCGACAGCATCCAGAAAGTCTTGCTTCTCAACCTTCTCTTTGTTGTTACGGGCAGCAATAAGTGCTGCTTCATTACATACATTGGCAATATCGGCACCAGAGAACCCGGGAGTTTGTTTGGCAAGGAAATCGATATTTACGTCTTCTCCAAGTTTCAGCGGACGAAGATGAACATGGAAGATTTCATTTCGTTCGTTCATATCCGGTAATTCTACATGAATCTGACGGTCAAATCGACCTGCACGCATTAAAGCACGGTCCAGAATATCGGCACGGTTAGTTGCAGCTAAAATGATTACCCCAGAATTAGTGTCGAACCCGTCCATTTCAGTAAGAAGCTGATTGAGGGTGTTTTCTCTTTCATCGTTAGATCCAAAATTAGGATTACGACCTCTGGCACGACCGATTGCATCGATTTCATCGATGAAAATGATACAAGGAGATTTTTCTTTTGCTTGTTTAAATAGATCGCGAACTCTGGATGCTCCGACACCTACAAACATCTCAACGAAGTCAGAACCCGACATTGAAAAGAATGGTACGTTTGCTTCTCCTGCTACTGCTTTTGCTAAAAGAGTTTTCCCTGTGCCCGGAGGGCCTACAAGAAGTGCGCCTTTAGGAATTTTACCACCAAGCTTTGTATATTTTAAAGGGTTCTTAAGGAACTCAACAATTTCTTCAACTTCCTGTTTTGCTTCAGCCAGTCCGGCAACATCTTTAAAGGTTGTAGTCACCCGGCTGTCTTTATCAAAT
>JAUZOB010000403.1 GCA_030706665.1 Bacteroidota bacterium | reverse complement strand
CTTATCGGTAAATCCTAAGTGTTCCCGATTGAGGATCAAATAAAAAAAGAGTTCCTGTATCGAGTCTTTTATTAAATCAGTATATGAAGTAAATTTCTTGCCATAACTATAAATGTGTTCAATATGATGATGATAGATATATGAGAGTGCATATTCTTTATTCTTCCTAAAATCATCCCACAAATTACTATCATCAAACACCACAATCGATAGGTTAAATTACTACAATAAAAATTTAAGAATGAGAAAAGAGATGGGCAATTTAATTAAAAAAGACGTAATTATGAGTTTTAAATACAATTTTATAGTTGGATACTAAATGCAGCAAGAATCGCGTAGGCCAAGAATGTTGATTAGAGTATATTGTAGAATGAAAGTCCATTGAATTTGGATAAAACAGTCAATGTTGTACCTTCTAATATTTATAAGCTCGATCGTGATGAAGAAGAAACCTTGCTAAAGATTATTGACACTGCGATTTCTTAGGAACTACTAATGTTAATTGTCATATTTTCAGAAAAATAATCATTTTTTTCACCCTATTTCAAAAAAGTGTGTTATAACAATTGGTGATGTCTCTATGAATCGTCTGAAGAGTTATATCCAAACCTGAAATATTATAGTTATGAAACTTTTGAAGATTCAAATCTTTATTATTGCCTGCGCTTGTATGATCGGGAGCTTCTCGTTAAGAAGTATGGCGATTCCTTCTGCAAAAGGAGTGCAACAAGCCTGTGCGAAATGGGTTGCTGCTAAATTTGAAGGAAAAGCTCCTAACGGATACAAGGCAATAAAGAATTCCTGCACTCAGCTTCCGAAAGAAGGACTTACCTATAAAGTTGAGCATCCTTTTTCGTTTGAAAGGACTTGATCCGAATGCCGTATATAAAATTACAGACTTTGATGATAGCGATAGTGTTACCATGAGCGGAAAGGAGCTGTTATCAAAAGGATTGCCATTGGTTATTCTTAATAAGTCTGAAGCAAAAGTGATTCGTTTGGAAAAGCTTCGGAAATAAGCAGCAGAAGAATTAAATATAAAGAATAAGATCTCTGATTGTATTCGGAGATCTTGTTCTTTAAGTAAGAATGAGGTTGAAAATCATTTGATGGTATATTGTATTGATTAGTAGTCTCTAACCTTTTTTAATATCCCTAATTTTTGTTCTTATTTGATTTTATTGATAGACCTATCGTATATTTCAGATACTATAGGTCTAGCTTTTGAATGTGTCTTTAACAAAGAGTCGCAAGTCCATTCTTTTTATTTTGACTCCTGATTATGCTTTCCTCTATATTTGCAAATAGAAAATATTGGATGAGAAAGTTGAAACAACTTGAGCATTTATGTTGTTTATTATCATGTTGTTGTTGAAATCAGCATTATATAAAAACACAAACCTATTTTGCTATGAGAACGAAATTAATTTTTACCCTCTGTTGCGTGTTGTTGAGTGTTGTTATAAGTGCAGCCTCTTTCGAAACAGACAGTTTCAAAACCAAAGACGGACATACGCTTACGATTCGTTTTATTAAGCACGGCAGTCTTACACTTATCTATGATAATCATACCATTCAGGTAGATCCTGTATCAGCTTATGCCGATTATAGCAAATTTCCCAAGGCGGATGTGATCCTGATTACTCATGAGCATCCCGATCATCTGGACCTCAAAGCAATATCTGTTTTGGAGAAAAAAGGGACAGTGATTGTTGCAAACGAATCTTCTCAAAAGAAGATAGGGAAAGGAATCGCAATGAAAAATGGCGACAAGCTTGAACCTGTTCCGTACCTGAATATAGAGGCTGTTCCTGCCTACAATACCACTCGGGGAAAAGAACAGTTCCATCCCAAGTCAAGAGATAATGGTTATATCCTGACGTTGGGAGGGGACCGAATTTATATTGCGGGAGATACGGAAGATATTCCCGAGATGAAGAAACTTAAGAATATTGATATTGCATTCTTGCCGGTTAATCAGCCTTACACAATGACTGTGGAGCAGGCAGTAAAGGCAGCGAAAATGTTTAAACCCCGCATCTTGTATCCCTATCATTACGGAGGAACCAACGCAATTGAGATTAAAGAGAAACTGAAGAATGAACGGTCTATTGACGTTCGCATTCGTCAGATGCAATAATCGATTTTATTGGAATCTGCCTACTTTCGCTATTTGAAATTTCCGGTTAGATCAACATCTTTCTGGTTAAAAGGATCTATAAGCTTATCCAATAGAACTGCTACTTCAATTTTCCGAATATTCCTTTCTGCATTGAAAGAAACGGAGGATATTTCGTGCCAGTGGTTTTCTGCCCAACGAATAATTTCGCCCTCATTGCTACTTTTTATTCCATTGACAGACAAGATAGAATCAGATACTTTGCAGTTCTGTATAAAAGACTCCAGAATGGAACAAGCGTCTTTGACAGAAAGCGGAGTAGATTGTCCTTCTTCCCGGACAAAATGTTTGTCGTATTCATTTAGCCCCTTTGTTAATTCTGATGCAGAGATTGTCGTATCAGGATAGAACCATGTTTGATTGGCCCAGCTATATGGAATTCCTTTGGTTTTTAAAATTCCTGTTGCGGCAATTTTCTGAGCGGCTTTGAAATATGGATTCGCCGGCTTGATATCAAAAAGAGGTAACAAATAGGCATTCTGGTTCAGTAATTCGTTTTGTAGCTTCCGCACGGAAATATTACGCGGTTGTGTATTGCTTTTTACAGAAAGGGCGGCTATTGCTCCTGCCGCTTGTCCGGTTAGCAGGACGCATGGCTGAAGCCTGGTTGCACCGTTCACAATATTGGTTGCAGATATTCCT